>JACQPO010000059.1 GCA_016207545.1 Methanobacteriota archaeon
CCCCGATGGAGGTGCCCCCTCCGCCGCCCACTGAGGAGCGCGCGCCGGAGGCCGAGCCCGGGCCCGCGTTGAAGGCGAAGAAGCGTCCCGCGAAGAAGAAGCCCTCATACCCGCTGAAGCTGTTCGAGCGCTGGGAACTCGGGGAGGTCGTCGTGCACGACAAGGGGCTCGAGCGGTACGTCAACCTCCAGCCGATCGTGCTACCCCACACGGGCGGGCGGTACGCGAACAAACCGTTCGGGAAGATGCGGGAAAACATCGTCGAGCGGTTGATCAACAACATGATGCGGTACGAGAAGTACACGGGGAAGAAGAGCAAGGCGATGAAGGTCGTCCGCCAAGCTTTCGAGATCATCGAGGAGCAGACGAAGCGAAACCCCGTGCAGGTCCTCGTGGACGCGCTCGAGAAGGCGGCGCCGCGGGAAGAGATCACGCGCCTTCGGTTTGGCGGCATTTCCGTGCCCCGCGCGGTCGACATCGCGCCAAGCCGACGACTGGACCTCGCGCTCCGGAACATCGGTGAGGGTGCGGTGCTCGCGACGTTCAAGGGCGGCGCGGGGAAGAAGGCGGTCGAGCGGGAGAAGGGGTACGAGCCAATCGCGCAGTCCCTCGCGCAGGAGATTTTGGCGGCATCGCGCGGCGACATGACCAGCTCCGCGATCGCAAAGAAAGAGGAAGTCGAGCGCGTCTCGGCGTCCGCCCGGTAGGCTCCCCGTCGGTGGCAACGGTTAAGTAATTCCACTCAAGTAGTACGGTGAGCGGACATGGGACGCAGGGAAGAGAACATCAAGAAGGCCCAGCAGATCATCCACGACAAGGACCGGATCCGCAACATCGGGACGGCCGCCCACATCGACCACGGGAAGACGACGCTGTCGGACTCCCTGATTGCGGGCGCGGGGATGATGAGCGAGGAGCTTGCGGGCCAGCAGCTGTTCATGGATTTCGACGAGCAGGAGCAGGCGCGCGGGATTACGATCAACGCGGCGATCGCCTCCATGGTCCACGAGTTCGAGGGCCAGTCCTACCTCATCAACCTGATCGACACGCCGGGACACGTGGACTTCGGCGGCGACGTCACGCGGGCGATGCGCGCAATCGACGGCGTGATCATCCTCGTGGACGCGGTCGAGGGCGTCATGCCCCAGACGGAGACGGTGATCCGCCAGGCGCTCAAGGAGCGCGTGAGGCCGGTCCTGTTCATCAACAAGGTCGACCGGCTCATCAACGAGTTGAAGCTCGACGCGGACCGGATGCAGCAGCGGTTCGTCAAGATTATCACGGACGTGAACGCCCGGATTCGAAAGCAGCTTCCGGACGAGATGAAAGACTCGTGGACCCTCAACGTCGAGGCGGGGAACGTCGCCTTCGGCAGCGCGTTCCACAAATGGGCGATTTCCGTTCCGTATATGAAGAAGAGCGGGCTGACGTTCAAGGAGATCTACAAGCACTGCGAAGAAGGCACGATGAAGGAGCTGTCGAAGAAGGCGCCGCTCCACCAGGTCGTGCTCAACATGGTCATTCGCCACCTGCCGAGCCCGAAGGTGGCCCAGAAGCTCCGCGTACCGATCATCTGGAAGGGGGACCTCGACAGCCCCGTCGGCAAGTCGATGATGACCGTTGGCGAGAGCGGACCGGTTGCGTTCATGATCACGAAGATCATCGTGGACCCGCAGGCGGGCGAGGTCGCCGCGGGCCGCGTGTTCAGCGGGCGGATCCAGCGTGGCCAGGAGCTGTGGGTCATCGGCATGCCGAAGCCCCAGCGGGCCCAGACCGTCGCGATGATCGTCGGACCCGACCGCATCCCCGTAGAGGAAATCGACGCGGGGAACGTGGCGGCGGTCGTCGGCCTGAAGGACGCAATCGCAGGGTCCACGGTCACGGACGACAAGGCGATGCAGGCGTTCGAGCCCATCGTCCACTACTCCGACCCCGTCGTGACGGTCGCAATCGAGGCGAGGTCGACGTCGGACCTCCCGAAGCTCGTCGACGTCCTGCGGCTCCTCGCGAAGGCGGACCCGTCGATTCAGGTGGAAATCAACCAGGAGACGGGGGAACACTTGCTCAGCGGGATGGGCGAGCTGCACCTGGAAATCACGCAATACCGCATCGTGAACGACTACAAGGTGCCGATCACCGCGAGCGAGCCGATTGTCGTGTACCGGGAACGGGTGCGAGGCGCGGGCGGCCCGTTCGAGGGGAAGTCCCCGAACAAGCACAACCGGTTCTACATCGAGGACGAGCCGCTCGACGACACAATCGTGCAGGCGGTCCGGGACGGCGTGGTCCCGAGCGGGCAGCGAATCAAGGACGCGAAGGCGCTCGCGAAGCAACTCCAGGACCTCGGAATGGACAAGGACGAGGCGAAGAACGTCGTGTGGATCCACGAGACGAACATGCTCATCGACGCGACGAAAGGGATTCAATACCTGCACGAGACGATGGAGCTCGTGAAGGAAGCGTACCTCGAGGCGATGACGAAGGGTCCCCTCGGGCAGGAGAAATGCATGGGGATGAAGGTCCGCCTTGTCGATGCGAAGCTCCACGAGGACAGCGTCCACCGCGGACCCGCGCAGGTCATCCCTGCCGTGCGGAGCGCGATTTACGGGGCGATGTGCCAGGCGGAGCGAAACCTCATGGAACCGATTCAGAAGCTCGTCCTCAACCTGCCGCAGGACGTCATGGGCGCCGCGATCGCCGACGTGCAAGGTCGGCGGGGCGTGATCGAGGACATCACCCAAGAGGGCGAGGCGACCACGATTTCCTCGCGCGTGCCCGTGGCGGAGATGTTCGGGTTCGCCACCTCGATTCGTGGGGCCACCCAGGGACGCGTGCTGTGGTCCACGGAAAACGCGGGGTTCGAGCCCATGCCGTCAGAGCTGCAGCCCGACGTTGTGCGCAAGATCCGCGAGCGCAAGGGACTGTCGCCGGAGCCGTACGACGAGTCGTACTACGCGGGCTAGTCGCGCGGCGAGGCGCCCTCTGTCGGTCCTCTCGCCGCGCACGAACGCCCCGTTGCGCCTTCACAGCGGGAATCGTCCTCTCTCCCGTGAAAACGAAGTCGCAGGCGGCAAAACATATATACGACTGGACGATAGGGTGCGCCTTACGGGGTAGAAGCATGCCTGCAAAACCGCATTTGAACCTCGTCTTCATCGGCCACGTCGACCACGGAAAGTCGACTACGGTTGGCCGCATCCTGTACGACACGGGCCACGTGGACCCCCACGTCCTGGAGCAGTTCAAGAAAGAGGCGGAGCAGAAGGGGAAGGCCACGTTCGAGTTCGCGTGGGTCATGGACCGTGTGAAGGAGGAGCGGGAGCGAGGCCTCACGATCGACGTCGCCCACCAGAAGTTCGAGACGGACAAGATTTACTTCACGATCATCGACGCGCCCGGGCACCGGGACTTCGTCAAGAACATGATCACGGGCACGTCCCAGGCGGACGGCGCCGTGCTCGTCGTGTCCGCGGCGGAGGGCGTGCAGGCGCAGACGAAGGAGCACATCTTCCTCGCGCGCACGCTGGGGGTCGCGCAGCTCATCGTCGCGGTCAACAAGATGGACGCGACGCAGCCACCGTTCAGCGAGGCGCGGTTCAACCAGATCAAGACGGAGGTGTCGGGCCTCCTGAAGGCGGTCGGCTACAAGGTCGATGACATCCTGTTCGTCCCGACCAGCTCGTACAAGGGCGAGAACATCACGAAGGCGCCGGGGCAGATGACGTGGTACAAGGGGCCGACCCTGATCGACGTACTCAACACGTTGAAGGAGCCGCCGAAGCCGACGGACAAGCCCCTACGGTTGCCCGTGCAGGACGTGTACTCGATCACGGGCATCGGAACGGTCCCCGTGGGCCGCGTGGAGACCGGCGTCATGAAGCCCGGGATGAAGGTCACCTTCCAGCCCGCGGACAAGGTTGGCGAGATCAAGTCCATCGAGATGCACCACGAGCAGATCCCCGAGGCCGTCCCCGGGGACAACGTCGGCTTCAACGTGCGCGGCGTTGAGAAGAAGGACATCCGGCGCGGCGACGTCGTCGGTCCCGTCGACAACCCGCCGACGGTCGCGAAGTCGTTCACCGCGCAGATCATCGTGCTGAACCACCCGTCCGTGATCACGCCCGGGTACACGCCCGTGTTCCACGCCCACACCGCGCAGGTCGCGTGCACGTTCGAGGAGCTGCTGAAGAAACTCGACCAGCGGACCGGGGAGACGAAGGAGGAGAAGCCCGAGTTCCTGAAGACGGGCGACGCCGCCGTCGTCAAGATCCGGCCGACGAAGCCGATGGTCATCGAACCCTTCAAGCAGTTCCCGCAGCTCGGCCGGTTCGCGATCCGGGATATGGGCCAGACGGTCGCGGCGGGCCAGGTGATTGATGTCGAGAAACGGTAATCCTTGTTTTTTCCTTCCTCCCCCTACTTTTGGTGTGTAAATGGCGCAGAAGGCCCGCATCTCGTTGTCCGGAACCGACCCCAAGAAGGTCGACAACGTGTGCCAGCAGATCAAACTGATCAGCGAGCGCACGGGCGTGGCGATGGGTGGGCCGATCGCGCTGCCGACGAAGCGACTCGTCGTCCCCGTGCGGAAGAGCCCGGACGGGGAGGGGAGCGAGACATGGGACCGGTGGGAGCTGCGCATCCACAAGCGGCTCATCGACCTCGACGCAGACGAGCGCGCGTTGCGCCAGCTCATGAGGATCCGCGTGCCGGACGGCGTCAATATCGAAATCGTGCTGCGCACGTGACGTGCGATACGTTTTAGCCGTCCCCGACTTTGGGTCGCCCTCGGGCCGGTAGATCAGCGGAAGATCGCCTGCTTTGCAAGCAGGAAGTCCTGGGTTCAAATCCCAGCCGGTCCATCGTTTAGGACGGGGCGAAGGAACCAGTGCTCCGTCTTCGCGAGGTGGCGCACGGGGTCCGGGCTCACTTTCTTGCGGTCCTCGGACGCGTAGTACGCGCCGTCCTTCGTCGCCCAATCCTCGGGCCCGTCGTAGTGGAGAATCCAGACGAACTTGTTCTCCGGCTCGATCACCCACGCCCCGAGGATTTGGAACCCGTGCTTCCGGCGGAGCGGGTAGATCTTCTCCTTCCACTCGCGGACCCAGTCGTCCATCGCCCCCGGCTTGACCGTGTAGACTCGGAGCTGGGAGACGGCGGGCATCTCAACGCGCCTGCCCGAAGTTCAGGATCGCCGCCGCGGTCGTCTTGATCGCGCGGCGCGCGTCCACGAGCCGGATGTGCTCGTTCGGGGCGTGGATCCGTCCGCCCGTCCACCCCACGCCGGGGCCCGAGACCGCGGGCGTGCCGACGCGGGTGAAGTACCACGTCGTCGACGAGCCGGACATCCACGGCAGCAGGTTCGGCTCGCGGCCGTACACCTCTTTCATGGCGGCGATAATCGCCTGCGAAATCGGAGAGGAAACGGGGGTCGCCGCGGGCTCGAACACGGAGTGCTTCTCGACTTGGACGTCCGCGAACCCCTTCGCCCGAAGGTGCGCGAGGAGCTTCTTGAAGATCGCCTCGGGCCTCTGTCCGGGAATGAGCCGGAAGTCGAGCTTCGCGTGCGCGACCGCGGGGTTCACGGTCTTGTGTCCCGCGCCCGTGTACCCGGACCAAATCCCGTCGATTGTGCACGTCGACGAGTACATGTGGGCCTTCAGCCGCTCGAACCGCGTGCGACCGCCGAGGACCTTCGTCCCGTACGTGGTCTCCCATGCCTTCGGGTCCCACGTGTTCCGCCTGAGGTACGAGAGTTCCTCCTTCCCGGGCTTGTGAGTTCCGTCGTAAAATCCCTTGATCAGGATGCGTCCGTCCTCCCGGCGCAGCGTGTTCAGCGCGGCGATCAACCGCCAGGCGGCGTTCGGGATCACGGTCGCGATCGACGAATGCTGATCGACGCCCGCGGTCCGCACGGCGAGTTCCACGGACAGGATCCCCTTGCTCCCCATCGTGAACAGCGGCCGTCCCACCTCGTCGTGGTCGCTCCCCTCGATCGTCGCGGCCGCGGCGCGGAACAGCTCCGGGTGCGCGTCCGCGAACGGCAGGAGGTGCGGGCTACCGACCTCTTCTTCGCCATCGACCACGAATCGGAGGTTCACGGGAAGGCGACCCGTCTCGCGGACCGCCGCCTGGGCGAGGGCTTGGGAGACGAGGTTTCCTTTCGTGTCGTTGACGCCCCGTGCGTACAACGCGCCGCCGCGGACCTCCGGCCGGAACGGATCGGACTTCCATTCGTCGAGCGGGTCCACGGGCTGGACGTCGTAGTGGTTGTAAAGCGCGAGCGTGGGCAGCTGTTCGTCCTCGACGACCTCCCCCACGACAAGGTCCGGGCCGCCGGGGACGGGCATGCGACGGGCCTTCGCCCCGTACCGGTCGAGGATTCGCACGGTCGCCGCCGCGCCCTCCTCGAACGCCTTCTCCTGCGCGGAAATCGTCGGGACGCGACCGTATTCCGTGAGGTCCGCGACGAAGTCGTCGAACCGTTTGTCGATGTACTGGAAGACCGCCTGACGCTCCCCCGGGGACATGGGTCCCGGGATCGCGGGGAAGTTCAAAACCCCGTCGGTAACCGCTTAAGGGCAGCCCCCGTCTCCCGTTCGTGTTCGATGCCGCGGCCCACGCGATTCAGGGCGGGCGGGGCTACATGGAGGACTTCGTCCGGCTCGAGCCGCGGTTTCGCGGTCGGGGGGACGCATTGTACGCGGCGGTGTTCGACGGCCATGGCGGGGACGCCGTCGCGCGCCGGGCGGCGGCGCGAATGCATGCGATCTTGACGTTGGAGATGGAGCGCGAACCGGCGGAAGCGGCCCTCGCCCGCTCGTTTCGCGCGTTCGACGCGGAGATTGTCAATGAGACGTCGGGCGCCGCGGCGGTCGTCGCGGTCCTTGGAGGGCAGACGCTGACGGTCGCGAACGTGGGAGATTGCCATGCGGTCCTCGTCTCAGGCGACAGGGCCACACGGCTCACGACCGAGCATCGGCTCGAGAACGAGGAGGAATTCCGCCGCGTCGTGGCGGCGGGCGCGCGGATCTGGGGCCCCTACGCGTGTTTGGAGGACGGGAGCGGGCTCATGGTGACCCGGGCACTCGGAGACCGCCCGTTTCGGACGATCGGGATTGTGTGCGACCCCGCGGTGGCGGCTCGGACGCTCGGCTCCGATGACCGGTGGGTCCTCCTTGGGTCCGACGGAATCTGGGACGGCATCACACCGGAGGAGGGGGCGAAGCTCGTGCGGGACGCGGCCACCGCCGAGGAAGCCGCGCGCCGTCTCGTCGAGGTGGCCGCTCCTCGCACCGGGGACAACACGAGCGCGATTGCCGTGCGCATCGAGGCCCCTACCGTCTGATCGGGAACCCGCGCTCGTCGATCTGTTGGGCCTGCGTCCTGCGGTACACGGGCGGCAGCCTCTCCGGGTACTTCGCGAACTCCTCGAGGATTCGTTCCGTCGGGATGGACTTCGTGCGGCGACGCATGCGGATGTGGACTATGTAGCGGAGGGTCATCTCGATCCACGACTCCCCCGGAAGCATGTGGACCGTCGGCGTCTTGGAGATCTCGTACGTGAGCGGGGTGTCCTTCATCCGCTCCTTGTATTCCCGCACGAGCCCGCGCATCGTCTCCGTCCCAATCACCTCGTCTGCGATCTTCGAAAGGAGCTCCGGACGAACTTCCAATCCCCCTCGAACGCAACTGGCACCGTAATCTCGTCCCAGATGTGCGGGAGGTCCTTCGAGTAGTTGTGCACGGGCTGTTCAAGGATGGAGTTCGGAATCGTGACGAGGCGATCGGAGGGCTGGTCCGCCTTCACCCACTCCCC
>JACQPO010000060.1 GCA_016207545.1 Methanobacteriota archaeon
ACGGAGCTCCTCGCGGAAGGAGGCCGCCAGCACGTCGACCACGGCCCGGGAGTCGAGGGCCCGCACTTAGTCCTTGGCCTCGGACGGTGGCCGCATGCGATAGGCTCACATAGCCGCTACGCTTTGCCCCGGGGAATGGACCTACGCGTCGTGCCGTTCGATGCAAAGACTGCATCCCGCGAGGCATGGCGGCAGTTCCACGCCTGGCGGCGCCTTCGGCGGGAGGAGACGGACCCGGGGGAGCCCGTGCTGAGCGACGGATCGATCGAACGCCTGCTGCGGCGCGACCACCCGGAGTGGCAGGAGTTCCGGTTCGCGGCCATGGACCCCGAGCGCCAGGATGCGATGATCGGTTTCGTCTGGTTCGAGACCTCCCGCCCAGGAGGGGCTTCCCACGAGACGAACAAACACATCGCCTTTGTCATTGTCGAGCTGCTGAGGCCGTATCGGCGGCGGGGCTACGGCCGAGCCATGCTCCGGAAGGTCGTGGAACTCGCCCGCGAGCACGGGCGTACGGTGCTCCAAGGGTGGTGCGAAGAGCCGGATGCCAAAGCGTTTGCCCGGGCCGTCGGCCTCCGCGTCGTGAGCCCGCGGCGGGTGAACCGCCTGAACCTCGACGATGTCGAGTGGCCGATGGTGGAGCAGTGGCGGCGGGAGGGACCGGAACGATCCCCCGGCACGACCCTGCGCTGGTACAGGAACCGGATCGACGACGACATCCTCGAGACGTACTGCAAGGCGTTCACGGAAGTGTTCAACCAGCAGCCGTTCGACGAGGCGACCCGGGGGCAGTTCGTGTTCACCCCGGAGGCGTTCCGGAACCGCGAGGAGGCGATCGCGGATACGGGCGCCACTTGGATCACCGTGATGTCCGTCGAGACGGACGGCGACATCTCCGGGCTCACGGAGATGACGTTCAACCCCGACATGCAATGGATCATGTGGCAGGGCATGACGGGCGTCCGGGACACGTACCGGGGCCGCGGGCTCGGCAAGTGGATCAAGGCGGAGATGCTCCTCCACGCCCGCCGGGAGTTCCCGAACGTGCGGGTCGTGGAAACGGGGAACGCATCGTCGAACGCCGCGATGTTGTCGATCAACGAACGCCTCGGCTTCCGGACGCACAAGGAAGCGGTGACCGTCGAGATAACCCGCGACGCCTTGGAAGCGTACCTGAACGCGTAGGCGGCTCATCCCGCGACCGCCGCGGCCTTCAGGAGCACTTCCTCCCGGAGGTACTTGGCGGGCAACGAACCCGCGTACAGGATCGCGTCGTGGAACCACTGGTCCGTGTACCTCCGACCGAGCGTCCCCCTCACGTCGTCCCGCAGCTGCTTGATCAGGTGTTTCCCGATCAGGTACGAGAGCTGGTACGCGGGGTTGTACGTGTACCGCTTGACCTCCGCGAGGGCCCCCGGCCGCTCCATGCCCGCCTCCTTGACGAGGAACTCGACGGCCTCGTCGAACGTCATCGTGCCGCGGTGGAGGTCGACGTCGATGATGATCCGGCACGCGCGCCACGCCTGGTCCAGGATCTGCACGAAGTGGGTCTTCGGATCCGCGCTGAACCCCTGCTCCCGCATCATGTCCTCGCAGTAGTGGGCCCACCCCTCGATCGTCTCGACGGCCCACGTCATCGCGCGGGCGAGGGACGGGTGCCCGTTCGCGCACACGAGCTGGAGGTGGTGCCCCGGGTACGCCTCGTGCACCGCGGTGTTCCGGATCCCCGGATAGTTGAACTCCCGCAACATCTCCGGCTTCCCCTCCACGGGCGTCACCATGTAGATGCCCTGCTGGACGTCCTCGAATTTCCCCGGAGACGAATAGGCGGCGAACGGGATCACGTGGCGCGCGTACGTCGGCGTCTCGATGACCTTCAAGTCGTCGCTCGGGGGAAGCGTCGCGAGCTTCTTCTCGCGGATGAATTCCCGCGCCGCCATCATCTCCTTCCGCGTGAACGCGAGCGCCTCCGCGAACTGCTCCGGGTGGTCCCCCTTGACGAGGTCCTTCACTTCGTCCACGGTCGCGTCCGGCTTGATCTGCTGCGCAATCGCCGCCAATTGCTCTTTGCTTTCGCGCAAGTACTGCCAGCCGAGGTCGTAGATTTCCTCCAGGGACAGGGGCAGCTCCCGCCGCTCCAGCAGCTCCCGGAACGCGGCCTCCCCGATGCCGAGCCGTTCCTCCGCCTTCGGGAGCCGGTCGTCTTGGATCCACGCCGCGTACGCCTTCGTCGCGTCGAGCGTCTTCGCGATCGCCTCCTGGAACCGCTCCTTCGCCCCGTCCTCGAGGACGTCCGCGGCGGTGTGCCCGATGATCGCGAGGAAGCCGGGGAACCGCTGCGCGGACTCGAGCGCGATCTCGCACCACCGCTTCACGGGACGCGTGGTGCGCGTCTTGTGCTGCTCGAGCATCGTCGGATACTTCTCGAGCCGGGCGGCGATGCTGTCCATCCGCGTCGGCAAGGGCGCGAAGTCCCGCATGAACAAGGTGAACAGCCCCGAGCCCATGGAGGAGGCGCCCTGGGGAATTTGCTCCCAGAAGCGGAGGCGCTCCTCCTCGAACACGTGCAGGTCGATCGTGTGGAGGACGAGGCTTCGGTCCACGCGCTTCTCCGGGGACAGCGCGTTCGGGTCGACCGCGGCGATGTCCTTCCGAAACCGCTTTGCGACCTCCAGATCGTCGAGCAGTTTCTCCCGCCGCGCGTCGGGGACTTTGTCGTCGTACGCGTGGAGACCCATGTGGGTCGCGAAGAACGGCTCCGTCTCCACGAACCAATCGAACAGACGCTTCACGTGACCATCGAGAACCTCGTCTCCCCGCATGGCGCGCCGGATGGTCGAATCCCGGATAACGATTTGCCCGAGCTTGGCGGCTCGTCGACTCACCCCCAATCGATAGGTAGCTCTTAATCCTCTGAGCTTCCTCATGGCAGGCGGAAGAGGTGCCGCGGCGGGAGCGAGCGCGTGGCTTCGTCAGATGGTCTGATTCAGGACTTGACTCGGTTCCGCCGAAAGGTGTCGCGGCGATTTGGAATCCAGCGAATGATTCTGTTCGGCTCCCACGCGCGCGGGGAGGCCCGTCGGGGTAGCGACGTTGATCTCATCGTGGTGAGCCCGAAGTTCAGGCGGAAGAACGCGATTGACCGCGCTTCGCCTCTCCATTTGGCGTGGGACCTGGACTACCCCGTGGACTTCTTGTGCTACACGCCCGAGGAGTTTGGGAAACTTGCGCGACGTCCCAGCATCGTCCGGGAGGCCCTCGAGGAGGGCATACCGATCCCCGCGTGACGCCTACACCTTCACGCGCCGCCCGCTGATGTCCCGCCGCCAGCGGCCGAAGTCGTGGGACTTCGCGAGCACGTCCCCCCAGAAGATTGGACCGTCGTAGCACACGAGGTACTCGTCGAACGCGCACGCGTCGCAGATCCCGATGCCGCACTTCATGTACCGCTCGAGGGACGCCTGAACCGGGATGCCTCGCGCATTGGCGGCTTCGACGACTTTCTTCATCATGATCTCCGGCCCACACGTGAGCACCATGTCGAAGTGACGTCCCGCGAGGAGGTTGGCGGCGATGTCCGTCACGAATCCGTGGTGGCCCGCGCTGCCGTCGTCCGTCGCTAGGTGCACGGGGCCGCACCTCTTGAGGCGGTCCAGGAACGTGAGCTCTCCCTCCGTCCGCGCCCCGAAGGCGGTCTCGACCTCGATGCCCGAGTCCGCGCACGCCTCGACCGCGGCGATGATCGACGCGATGCCCACGCCGCCGGCGACCGCCAGTGCGCGGCTCCCCTCGATCACGAAGGCGTTTCCGTAGGGCCCGCGGATGCCCACGAGGTCCCCTTTCACGGACTCCGCCGCGAACGCCTCCGTCGCGTCCCCGTACTCCCGGATCGTGACGCCCTTCGGGTCCCCGAGGTACGAGAGGGCCATCGGCAGCTCGTCGTGCTTCGGGATCCACACCATGACGAACTGCCCGGGCTTGGCGGTGAAGTCCGCGCGAAACCGATACGTCCGCGTGTCGTGCGTCTCGTCCAAAATCCCGAGGAGCGGCACGATGTGCATCGGCCTACGCGCCATGCGCGACCCCCACGAGGTCCTCGACCTTCGCGTACCCGTGCGCGTCCATCCACGCCTCCATCTCCGCGCACACCTTCGCGAAGACGTCGATCCCCCGGTCGAGGATCGCGGTGCCGATCTGCACCGCCCGCGCGCCCGCCATGAGGTACTCGATCGCGTCGCGACCCGTGACGATGCCGCCGACGCCCACGATCGGGATGTCCACCCGCTCGTAGATCTCGTACACGCACCGCAGGCCGACGGGCTTGATCGCGGGCCCGCTCAGCCCCCCGTACACGTTCCTCAATATCGGCATGCGGAGCTCCGGCTCGATTGCGATCGCCTTGACCGTGTTGATCGCGGTGACCGCGTCCGCGCCGCCGCGCACGGCGGCCTCCGCGAAGGACGCGATGTCCGCGACGTTCGGGGACAGCTTCGAGATTACGGGAACTTGAACGACCTTCTTGACGGCGCGCGTGATCTCCTCGACCGCCTCAGGGTCCTGCGCGATCTCTGTGCCGAGGCCCTTCGCGTGGGGGCACGAGAGGTTCAGCTCTACCGCCAGGACGCCGTAGGAGGCCATGCGCTTCGCGACCGCCGCGTACTCCTCCGCGTTCCGTCCGTACACGCTTCCGATGACCGCGGCGCCGCCCCGCAACGCGTACGTCACCTCCTCCTCGTACGCCGCGATCCCCGGGTTCGGGATGCCGACCGCGTTGAGGAGGCCGACGTCGAACTCGTACAGCGTGGGGTTCAGGTTCCCCGCCCGCGGCTCCGGGCCGATCGACTTCGTCACGACCGCACCGGCGCCCGCCCTGTGGACGCGGAGCATGGAGCCGCCGGTCTCGTCGAGGAAGCCGGAGGCGAGCATCGTGGGGTTCCGGAGCTTGACGCCGGCGACCTCCGTCCCCAGGCTCGCCATCTTGGCGGCTGAAGTGGGAGACCGCTAAAAGGGTTTGCGAGTGCGGGCGCCTACTGCGGGCCTTGGACGAACTCCTCGACGGAGATTCCCGCCGCCCGCAGGACGCTGGGCAACAGCCTGCGACCGCCTCTAGGCCCGCACCGGACACCGGATATGTATGACGGATACGTACGACACGTATTCGTCATGCCGAACGTTCTTGGGGTCGGCCTACTACGGCCGTAGGAGGAATTGCTATGTCGGCACTGGAGGCGGGGGTCCCGCAGGCGGGGTCAAGCCGCATGGCGACGACTGCGGTGGCGGTGGGTGTCCTGGCGTTGGTGTTGTCGGCGGTGGCGTTGGGGCTCGGGGCGACGCGAGGCCCCGGCGTGCCGGCGCGGACGGTCGCATACACCGTCACGATCGACGAGGGACTGATCGTGACGGGATGGAACACGACCTGTCAGTGCGCGGTCGAGATCGACACGCCGGCCGCGGACGAGGAGAAGGTCGTGGGCGAGTACGTGCGATGGGCGCCGAGCGTGATCATCGTCAACAGCGGGGACACGGTCACCCTGACCGTGAAGAACCCGCGCGGCGGGGACCACTCCTTCGCCATCATTGCGCCCCCTGACGCGTTCTCGGGGACGACGACCTCCGGCACCGTCCAGGGACGGGCGAACAGCGGGAATCCCACGGGCACGGAGGTGACGATCGAGTTCACGGCCCTGAAGCCGGGAACGTACGTGTTCCTGTGCACGATCCCGTTCGACGACGCGCAGAACAAGTGCCATCCGGACCACGAGACGCTCACGGGCACCATCGTCGTCCTGTAGGCCGCGCCGATTCCGCTGCTCGCGTCCAAGGTCGAGGCCCGAGCCGGACTCGAGCGTCTACCGTTCGACGCGAACCATGAGGGCCCCAGGTTCCCGTTCCGGAACCCTTGAGCGCGATCAGACTCCTCCTGTCCTGCCGACCCCTACGACACCCCCCCGTTCAATGTCGGCGCACAAAGCCGGCGCGCATTGGGTGGGTCGTGGAGGCGGGGGAAGGGTGGGTTTATGGAACGGAGGGTCGATACGGACGGCGTGAAGACGGAGCCGTGCCCCTCGTGCGGGAAGCCGATGGAACGAGGATTTCTCGTCGCGGAAAGCCTCATCGGGGGCGCGAAGTGGGTCGAGAAGAAGACGCGCCTCGCGATCCGCGGGTCGCCCGTGGCGTCGGCCGACCGGTGGGGGAACGTGTATCTCTCCGGATTCCGATGCCCCGACTGCCACCGCCTCCTCTTGGCCTACTGAATCCAATCGGACGCCGTTCTCTTCGGGGACGAAGACCCTCAGACCACACGGAGGAGATTTCGGATTGCACGCGGGGGAGGCCCTCAGGGCCGAAGGCTTCGTTGCGGAGGGGGAACCTCTTGCCGCCGAATCGGACCCCCGCGGGCGTCCGCGGACGACCTAGCCTCTGCGCGGAGTGAGTCCCGCGGGAGTTCTTGCGCGTTGCGCAACCGCCAGGGAAGCGAATGGTTCGTTCGACGTTCCGGGGCCTTCGCGTGAGGGGCCTTTACATCCGGATTGGGCAAGATCACAAGCCGCCGGTCCGCTTGCAATTCCCGGCAGGCAGAACGGCCCTCCGAACAGACTGCATTCCGACGCGAACGGCCTCGCGCGGGCCGGAATGGACCCGATTCCCGTCCGGACGGGCTCCGTCGGCGCCGAATGGCTTCGAGCGAAGTCGGATAGGGTCCGTTCCCGTCAGATTGGACCCGGGGCGAAGCCGCCGAGGGCTCGGCGGCCCCGAACGCACCCCGTTCGCGTCCGCCAAAGCCCGTTCCGCGGTGCCAAGACCCGTTCGAACTCCGCCCGACCGCGTTCGGATCCGCCCACGGTCTATCCCCGCGGAAAATCGGCCTGCGAGCCCTCTTCTCTCCATAGAACGCGCGGCGGTCGATCCCGACAACGCCCGAAAACGGTATATGAATGCCAGAACCGAGAAACGGAAAAAGAGGAGCCCCGGCGACGGACTCCGCCGGGGCCCCGTTTGGGCAGGTTCACCCCTTGGTCCCCTGGGCCGGCTCGCTCGGCGTCTCGACGGGCTCCGTCGCGTCGCGCTCCCGCTCGATGTCGCTTCGGAGCTTGCGGAAGTTCGCCGCGGCGATCGTGCCCTTGCCTACGGCCCCGATCGCCATGTCGAGGGCGCCCGACGTCGCGCGGTACAGGGCGCGCTTCTTGACGACGAGGACCTCCGTGGCCTCCCTCGCCTCGCGCTTCTTCTCCTCCTGGACCGCATTCGCCTGCTGCGCTTCCGCGTGGGCCTTCCGGAGGCCGGAGAGGATCCCGTCGACGTCGAGACCGCCCTTCTCCAGGTCGCTCCTCGCCTTCTCGTAGAGCTCCTGGACGTTGTCGGAGAACCCGAACGTCTGGGCTTCGGATAGTGCCATGGTCGCATCACCCCTGCCCTACATTTCAGGCACGGGCACGACGGCGTACGTCTGCGAGGGCATCAGGGTTCGGCGTACATGTAACAAGAGTTCGGGGGGTCGTCGAACCGTCCGCGGGAGTGGCCGGTCGACAGGCGAATGTCCACATCCCCCGGTGCGTTGGGTTTCGAACCCGCCCCCGCTCGCCCGCTCAGGAGGCTAGCCCCTTATCCGAGCTGGGCAACGGGTTCACGCGCTTCCCACAGGCCGCAGGAGGGACTTGTGCGTTCTCGGAGAACCCTCAAATGCGAGGTCGCTTTCGCACCGCCGCGGTCAGGAGCTGTCGGGACGAGAATGACGCAGAGCAGAGTGGACCGGTACTGGAAGCAATTCCAACGGTCGTTGCCGCCGACGGCCCGACGACAGGAGAAGTACGATTGGGTGTTCCACTTCGGCTCGAAGCGAACGGCTCGGGCAATCGCGGCCCTGGTCCTCGAAGGGACGAAGACCGCAACGGGTTCCCTGAAGTGGGTCTACCAGGCGGAAAACAAGCCCATCCCGAAGCCCGGCGACCTGAGCGTCATCACGGATGGGAGCAAACACCCCGTGTGCGTCATCGAAGACACGGAAATACGGGTCGTCCCCTTCGACAAGGTCGACGCGCGGTTTGCCTTCGATTGCGGGGAAGGGGATCGGACCTTGGAGGGTTGGCGGAAGGGGTACTGGCAATACATTGAGACGGAATGCGCCCGCATCGGCCGGAGGCCCACCCGGAAGACGCCGCTCGTGTGCGAGAGGTTTCGCGTCGTGTACAAAGAGCCTGTCCGGTAGCTGCCCACATTCTGGCGATGGTCGCCCGGCGTATTCTAGTGCGGCCAAATAGCATCCAATCCACTTCCAGAGTTGACACTCGGTGAACCGCTTGTCCATGCTACGATGGATTATCTACCGGCGTACTGCCCTGACTAAGAGGTGCCATGCCGTTTCGAGACGGAAGTGGTCCGCGAGCTGCAGATACAGTTTGGACAAGGGTCGTCGATGCTTCCGCGCAAACCGTTGCGTGCTGTCGTCCGCGAACCCGAGGGTGTACGCCAAGTGTCCCAGAGGAGTGACCCTCACGTCTTTGAAGCGGGCCGCTTCGAGCAATTCCTTGAGTTCCCCGGCCCGGAACAGACGACCCTCGTACTGTTCCACGGACGCCACATGGGCTTGGAGATTCCGGGGACGCGTCTTGGGCCTGTCTTCCTTCTTCGCGCGAGCCGCAAGCGGGGAGGTCTCGGAAAGCCAGTGAATCCTGCGGATCTGCCGCCCCTCTCGCATGGCATACTCCACGTACGCGGGCCGGTCACCGATCGTGTGGAACAAGCGCGAGACTTTCCCGCGACCGCCGCTGATGCGATTCATGGCGTCCATGGCGAGCTTACCCCCAGGGCGAAGCACTCGGCGAGCTTCCTCGAGTGTACGGCTGGGGTCCGGAACATAGCTGAGCAGGACTCCGCGGCTGAAGACGACGTCGAACGCGCGATCCCGGAAAGGCAGATGAGACGCATCTGCGACCACGAAGCGTACGGGGTCCCGTACGCCCCGAGCGGCCCTGCGGACCATCTCCAAGGAGAAATCCGTCGCAACGAGCTGGGCGACTTGGCGGCGATGTACGGCGGTGCTGCCTCCCGTTCCGCATCCAAGCTCGAGCGCCTGCATCGGCTTTTCCAAGACACTAGAAATAAGGTAGTCGGCCTCGAGGTAGTAGAACTGATGGGGATTCTTGGGCCTACGGACCAACTCGTCCCACTCGGATGCCTGGGAGTCCCAATAGCTCGGTGGATAGGCTCGAATCGGCCGGGATCGTCGCACGGCCTGATATCCGAGCCTAGCCATTTCTAGGCTTCCTCGGCGGCAGCGCTATCCTCCAGCAGGTGAATGGATTTCTTGGGGGGCCTGTCCTGAGTGGTTTGGCGGGGACAGCCAGTAGGGCAACGTCACCGCTGGATTCGCTTCATCCGCCGGTAGAACCGGCCCCAGTGCGGGCGCCGGCCATCGACGTCCGGGAATCCGTACGCGTCGCTCAGGTCCCAGGAGGAGTGGGC
>JACQPO010000061.1 GCA_016207545.1 Methanobacteriota archaeon
ATCTTGGAATACACGGAAGCGCCGGTGAGGTGGTTCGGTCCTACGTGGGCGAGCGCGAAGCCGGCGCGCTGCCACCAGTCCCAGGCCTGGGGCCACACGTCCGCGACTTTCGCCCCGGGGATCGCTCGGTACTCCCGCTTCTCGAGCACCGGCCGTTCATGCAAAGCCAACCGGAAAAGCCTTTGGTCTTTCCATCGCCAAGGCAGGGCGCGAGCCTTAAGCGCGTCCGTCCGTTCGCTGCCCCGTGCTCGACGCCGCCGTCGTCCGCGTTCTCGCGGCGTTCATGTCCTTCGGCACGGTCGCGGGGATCCTCGCGTTCTCCCGAGGGGGCGCGCACGTGGCGGGTGGCCGCCATACGGAGTGGCGGGCCGCGGACAACCCCCCGAAGGTCCTCCAGGTCGTCTGGCCCGTCGTGAACTTCGTGCCCCAGGTCTACCCGTTCCTCGTGGCCGCCGTCCCGGAATGGGCGTACGAGGCTTCCCCCCGGTTCTCGCTTCCGGGGGACTCGTTCGCACAAGTCTTTGGCTTTCTTCTATGGGGTCTCGGCGGCCTCCTCGTGCTGTGGAGCGCCCGGACGCTCGGTCGCTTCATGGTGATCCAGATCGCCGTCGCGACCGACCACGAGTTGGTCGACCGAGGTCCGTACGCGTACATTCGCCACCCGACGTACACGGGGGCCGTGTGCCTCACGCTCGGCATGTCGCTCCTCTTCCTGAGTTACGCGTTGCTCGCGTTCACCGTCGTGACCGTGATCATCGCGACTTACCGGGCGCGGAAAGAGGAACGGCTCCTTGCCTCTCCCGCGGGCCTTGGGGAGACGTATCGGGAATACGTGATGCGCACCGGCCGCTTTCTCCCTCGAATGCCGCGGTAAGGCAAGGTTTTTCTCGGGCCCGTTCCTTGGCCGGGCGTGCGGGTTCTCGTCACGGGCGCCGCGGGATTCCTCGGCTGGAACCTCGTCCGCCTGCTCCTCGTCCGGGGCCATGAGGTGACCGCGTTCGTCCACAAGGAGGCGGACGCCGCGCGGTTTGGCCCCGCCGAGCGCGTGATCGCGGGGGACGTGACCCGACGGGCGTCCGTCGAGTCCGCCGCCAAGGATGCGGACGCAATCGTCCACCTCGCGCTGCCCGCGGCGTCCGCGAAGGTTCGCGAGGCGTACCCGGTCTGGACGCAGGGGACTGCGAATCTGTTGGCGGTCGCCCGCGAACGCGGCGCGCGGGCGTTCGTGCACGCGAGCGGCGCCGGCGGGATGTACCGCCATGCGCCCGACGCGTGGGTCGACGAGGCCGCCCCCGAGGAGCCGTTCACGGGCGTCACCCGAGGCCGCGCGGAGGCCGACGCGATGGTCGTCGCCGCGCACCGAGACCACGGGCTCCCGACCGTGATCCTGCGCCCGCATTTCGTGTACGGTCGCGGCGGGGCGTTCCAGAAGTTCTTCGTCGACTACATGCGCCGAGGCCGATACCGCGTGGTCGGGGATGGTTCGAACTATATGCGCTTCGTCCACGTCGCGGATTGCGCGCTTGCGTACGCGTTGGCGGTGGAGAAGGCGCCGGCCGGGGAGACGTTCCTCGTCGTGGACGACATGCCCCTCACGTGGCGCGCGGCCTCCGACGTGATCGCGGACGCGCTCCGCGTCCGTCGCCCGAAAACCGTGCCGCCGTTCCTCGCGCGGCTCGTCCTCGGAGGCGATACGGTCGCGCTCGTCCAAGAATCCGTGCGATTCCGGAACCAGAAACTCAAGGAACTGCTCGGATGGTCTCCGACGTACCCCACGCTTCGCGACGGTCTGCCGTCCGTCGTCGAATGACGAAGCGCGGGGGCGAAGCCTTTTGAAACCCGTCGCCCATGCCCCGCCCCTCACGGGGGAGAGCGTGGGAGTGGACGTCATCCTGCCCGCGGCGTTGCGCGAGTACGCCAAGGGCGCAAGCAAGGTCCCGGGCTCCGGCCGGAGCCTCGACGCCGTGCTCGAGGACCTCGACCGACGGTTCCCGGGCCTGCGGCAGCGCGTGCTCGAGGACACCGGCGAGATCCGCCGGTTTGTGAGCGTGTTCGTGATCGGCGACCACGTGACCGTCGCGGTCCCGACAAAGGTCCCCCTCAAGGACGGGGTCTCGGTCCACATC
>JACQPO010000077.1 GCA_016207545.1 Methanobacteriota archaeon
CTGCTTTCTCTTCGCATCCCGCTCCTCCTTCAGGGCCGCCAGCTGCTTCGACAAACGCTCGAGGTCCTGCGCCGTGTGCCCCGCCAACTTGCGGAGCTCTGCAAGCTTCTCGTTCCTCGCCTTCAGCTCGTCGTCCGCAGCCTTCAGGCGAGCCGCAAAGTCCTTCCGCTTCGCCTCGAGAGCCTCGAGCTTGACCGCAACCCCCGCGGTCGTCGCCCCGACGTCCTTGAGTTCCGTCTCGAGCTTCGCGATTTCGTCTCGCAGGGTCGCAAGCTCGTTCCGTGCCTTGTCGCCCTGTTCCGTGGCCCGGCGAAGCTCCGTCGCGACCTTCTCCAGTTCCCCTCGGGATGCGCCGCCAAACGCAACGGTCGCCTTCTCGAACTCGCCGCCCATCATCGCGCCGGAGGCCTCGATCAGCTCCCCGCTCACGGTGACCATCCGGATGCCGCCCATGAGCTGACGCGCCTGGTCGAGGGTCTGTACGACCAAGGTGTCGCCGAATACGTAGTAGAACGCGTCCCGGTACTTCTCGTCGAACTCGATGAGGTCGATCGCGAAGCCCAGGGTCTCCTTCGCGGCCAGGACGGCCTTCCCCCGCGGCCGGCCGGCGAGCATCTTGTTCAGGGGCAGGAACGTCGCGCGCCCCGCGTGCGTCTTCTTCAGGTGTTCGATGCACTCCGCGGCGACTGCGTCCGTGTCAACGACGATCGCCTGCATCCGGTTCCCCGCGGCGACGTTCATCGCGGCTTCGTACCGCCGGTCGACCTTCGCGAGCTCCGCAACGGTCCCGTGGATGCCGTTGACGTGCCCTTTGTCCCGCGCCTCGAGGATCCCCGCCACGGCCCGCGTGTATCCCTTCGCAAGCGCGCTGGCGACCTCCGACTCCGCCTTGAGCCTCTCGTACTCCCGCGTCAGGCCGATGATCGCCTGCTCCAACTCGGCCATCTCCTTCGTGAGCTCGGCTTCCTCCTTGCGCTTCGCGTAGAACTCCTCTTGGAGCTTCCGCACGGACTTCGTGGAGTCCTTCGTGTCTCCCTTGATCTCTGAGATTTGGAACTCCGTGTCCTGGAGCTCGAGCTCGTACGTCTTCCGCGACTCCTCGAGCTGCGCGACCTCCGCCTCGAGCCGCGCGATCGCGTCCCGGTGGCGGTCCTCTTCCAGGGTGAGGACGTGCACCTTTTCCTCGAGATCGTCGACGCGCTTGCTGAGCGCGACGATTTCCCGCTGGAGCGCGGTCACCCTCGCGTCGGACTTGGCGGCGAGCTCGTCGACGCCTTGGAGCTCCGAGTCCGCGGCCTTCAGGGCCCGTTCGACCTCGGAGAGCCGCTTGACGGTGGCCTCCCGCTCCTTCGCCACCGCGTCGACTTCCTTCTGCTGCTTCGCCCGCTCCTTCAAGACCTCCGTCGCCTCGAGCTTGAGCTGCTTGACGGCGTCCTTCGCCTTCTCGAGCTCGTTCTGCGTCGTCGCGCGCTCGATTCGCGCGTTATTCAGTTTGTCCTGAAGCTCCTTCGCCTCTTCCCCGCCGTGTTCCGCGATCTTGGCCTCGAGCTCCTGCAACTTCGCTTCCGCGGCGGCGAGCTCCTCCTTGAGCTTCGCCTTCTGGGCCTCGAGCTTCTGCCGCTCCTCCTCGTGCCGCGCGACCTGTTCCCTCGTGCTCGCGATCGCTTCCTCGACGAGCGCCTTGTTCCGATACACCATTTGGGCCTTCGCGAGGTCGAGCTTCCCCTTCAGTTCCTTGTACTTCAGCGCGTGGCCCCGGTCCGCCTCGAGCTGTTGGAGTTGCTTCTCGATTTCCTGGAGGATGATCCGGATTCGCTCGAGGTTTTCCTCCGCCGCCTTTCGTTTCCCCTCCGCGGTGGCGATGTCCTCATCGAACTTCGTGATGCCCGCGATGTCGTCCAGGATGCGGCGCCGGTCCATGTTGCTCATCTGGACGATCTTCTGGATGTCGCCCTGCTGGACGAGGTTGTACCCCTCCGCGCTGATCCGACCGTGGGCGAGAAGTTGGTCGAACTCCTGGAGTTGGGACTTCCGGTCGTTCACGTAGAAGTACGAGTTGTAGCCGCCTTCGACGCTTGGGCTGAGCACGACGCGCCGGGTGAGCTTGACCTCGTCCGCCTCGATCGGGATCACCCGGTCGCGGTTGTCGAACATAAGGGAGACCTCCGTGTACGAGGCGCCCTTCTTCTCCTTCCCGCCGTTCCAAATTAGGTCCGTCAGCCGGCCCGCGCGGATCGCCTTCGCGGACTTCGGGCCGAGGACGAATAGGATCGCGTCCGCGATGTTCGAATTGTGGGCCACCACCCCTTCCGCGACGAAGTTGTGGGTGTGCAGGATGGACAGGTCGTACACCCACCGGTCCGGCGGCGGGAGCCACTCGATCACGTCAATCTCGTCCCACAGGACGCCGGACAACCATTCCTCGTGGGCCTCGCGGACGACGACGAGGGAGTCCCCTCCCGGCACGTCCCGCTCCTCGAACCGTTCCAAGAGGACGGAGGGCGGCGCCATGTACGCGGCGACCGACTGACCCACCGCCAATTCGTCCGCACGGGGACACGCGAGGCGGCCGTCGTGCATTGAGAACAGGGGGTGGTACGGAGTCGCGACGAGCTGGCGGCCGGACCGCGTGCGGATGCGAAGGAGGTGGTCCGGGGCCTCCCGCTTCACGAACGCGATGACGGGGGCCCGCTCGAACGTCAGGGTCTGCGGGTTGAGGGTCAGGACCTCGACGTCCTCCGGGTTCTCGTACGCCGCCACGCCGTCGTCGAAGGCGTCGATCACATCGCTGTGCCGGAGCGCGTGCTCCACGAGCCCCTCGATCGTCCGCTCCCGGCCGTCGGGGAGCCAGACCCGGGTGCTGCCGACGACGCACTTCCCGCTGCCGTTCGGGCCCGTGATCGCGGTGTACCCTTCGAGGAAGGGGACTTTCACCTTCCGGCCGAAGGACTTGAAGTTCTCCATTTCAATCTCTTTCAGGTGCATCCGGTCACCTCGAGAATCCGGAGTGGGCAGTCGCTCGACTCAACGCCATCCCGCATGGCTCCCTTCTGACAGTCCGACGGATGTCGGACGACCGGCCGTATGCGCCGTGCGCGATTTAAGCGTTGTGGGAATCGCCGCCCTTCCTTGGGCCGAACCATTAAGGGGAGACGCCCATTCCCCCGCGGGGGCGATCATGGTGCAGTACTTTTCTCCGGAGTACTTCGACGAATTGGCGCGCCGGCTCAACGCGGACGGGGAATGGATGAAGAAGGCCGCGACGCTGACGACGAAGATCACCCTGACCGTCACGGACCGAGGCCAATCGTACATGCTCGTCATCGCGAACGGGGCCGTGACCGCCCAGAAGGTCGCCGGGGAGGACCCGGCGGACTTCAAGTTCGAAGCCCCGTACGAGATCTGGGGCAAGATTGCGACGGGCACGCTCGACTTCAACACCGCCGTGATCACGGGGAAGATGAGGTTCCGCGGCAGCCTGCCGAAGATCATGGGGATTCAGCCCCAGATGAACCGACTGACCCAAATCGCGAAGGAAATCCCGGCACAGGCGTAGCCCGGCGCGGCGCGGTCCCCGTTGTGGCCATCAAACCGTTAAATACGCCGAGTCGCTTCGGACGCCTAGCGGGTGGCGGGTCGGGACCATGGTTGAGTTTGAACTGACCGACGAACAGAAGCTGATGCAGAAGACCGCGCA
>JACQPO010000065.1 GCA_016207545.1 Methanobacteriota archaeon
CCGTACGTGGCCTCCATGATGAGGGTCTCGAGCCGCGGGAACTTGTTCACCGCGGGGTTGAACAGCCACGTCTTCTCGAACTTGATGTCCCCAGTGATTGCGACGTTGTACAGCCCGTCGCCGATATGGAAGTGGCACACGCTCGACCCGAGGATGTGGCCCGCATTCTGCAAGGTGAGGCGCACGTCCGGCGCGATGTCCGTCGTCTCGCCGTACTTCAGCGGGATTGTGTTTTGCACGGCCTGGCGGACGTTTGAGGAGTCGAACGGCGCCTTCCGTGCCTCCCCGTAGGCGACCTTGATGAAGTCGAGCTGCAGGAGGGCGGACAAGTCCCGCGTGGGCGCCGTGCTGTACACGGGTCCTCGGTATCCGTACTTGAACAGGGCGGGGACGAGGCCGCAGTGGTCCAAGTGCGCGTGGGTGATGACGACCGCGTCGAGGGCTTCGAGGTCCTTGACCTCCGGCGCGTTGAGGTACGGAGACCCGTTCTCTTCCGAGATGAGGACGCCGCAGTCGATGAGCACTTTCGACTCGCGCGTGGTCAGCAAGGTGGCGGATCGACCGACCTGGCGGTAGCCGCCGAGGCTCGTCACCCGGACCCACGTCTCCCCGCTCGCAAGCTCGCGGGTCAGGCGACGTCCCACGGTTTTCAGGAATCCGGCCCGTTCGTCGTGGACGGACCGCAGGTACTGGCGAATCTCCTCGACCGTCTTCGACGGGATTGGCGGCGTGCGGACGACCTTCGGCGCCCAGCCGATCCGCTTCTTGATCTCGTTCAGGACGGAGCCGTGGCGGCCGATCACGAGGCCGGGGGAAAGCGCCTCGATTGTGACCTCGCCCGTGTCCTCTTCGAAGTAGATGCTCGTGATCTGCGCCTCGGGCGGGATGATTCCCCGGATGACTTTCTCTGCGTCTTCCTGCGGCGCGAGAAGGGACGGATCCGGACGAATCGCAACGCGCTTGCGAAGGCCCTGGGCGAGTTGGCGGACGAGATCGTTGTTCTCCGCGAACACGTCCATGTTCTTCGTGTAGATCACGACGATCGGGCCTTCGAACTCGATGTTCGTGATCTCGACGGTCCCCGGAACGACCCGTCGGACGACGTCCCGGGCCTCGCTGAGGATATCCTCTAGGCTCATTCCAATCCCGATATGATGTGGGCGAAAGTGAGGGATGGCGCTAGGCGAGCTTCATCGCGGCCTTCCGCTGCTGCACGTCCTTCTCGTCGAGCTCTCGGTACCCGTCCTTCGAGATGATTGCGACGTCGATCCCTTCGCCGGAGACCGCGTCCCGCTTCATCGCCGCATGGACGGCTCTGATGGCTAGGTCGACGCCCGACTTGACGTCCATGTCGTCCACCCAGTGGTCCTCAAGGACGCCGTACACGTACGGACTCCCCGAGCCCGTGCTCACGTACTTGTCCTCGAGGCTCCCGCCGGCCATGTCGAGGGAGAACACGTGGCTTCCGCGGTGGTCGACCCCGCCGAGGATCAGCTGCACCCAGTAGGGGAAGAACCGCCGGGCGGAGAGGATGTTTGCGGTCAGCGTGGCGGCCGCCTCGACGGACATCGGCACGCTCCGCTTCAGGCGGTACAGCTCCGCCTCCGCCGTGATGTAACGCGCGAGGAGCTGGAGGTCCCCCACGAGCCCCGCGGTCGTCAGACCGAGGTTGTCGTCGATCTTGTAGACCTTCCTCGTTTTCTTGTGGGCAATCATGGTCCCCGCCGTGGCCCGGCGGTCCGCCGCGAGGACGACGCCGTCCTTGCAGGCGAGACCCAGAGTCGTGGTGCCAGTCTCCAGTTCTCGTGGTTCCATGCTCAGACACCTTTGCGAAAATGACGGGAAAACCCGACGAAAGCGGATACCGGCCGGTCGTATTTAAGGGTTGCCTCGTGCGTTTCCGCCGCGTCTACACCTTGTCGAGCCCGCCGACGGCCCGGCGCTGGGACTGGATTCGCTCCTCATACGCCTTGAGCCGTTGCTCGTACTCGTCCGCGGCGAGCTTGCTCCCCTTCTCCGTGATCGCGACGACGAACTTGCTGGGCCCCGTCCACTCGATCTGCACGTACCCGTCGGCTTCGAGATGGCGCGCCGCGTTCTCGAGGTCCTCGTACCGCAGCCCACGAATCTCCCGGAACAGGTCCTCCCGCGTGACGCCGACGAGGCCCCGCCGTGCGGTCAGGCTCAGGATCTTCCACTCGAGCTCTTCCATGGGGAGCGACCCTCCATCCAGACCCGAGCGGATAATCTTTGCCTACCGTTTTCGTTGGCTGAGAGCCTCAATGACGCGCTCGAAAATCTCGTCGATGATGCCACTCCCGTACACTTGGACGAGAAGACCCTTGGTCTTGTAGTACGAGACGAGTGGCTTCGTCTGCTCCTCGTACACCTCGATCCGGCGACGGACCGTCTCCTCACGGTCGTCCTCGCGCACGATGAGCTTGCTGTGGCACCGGTCGCAGAACCCAGGCTTCTTCGGCGGATTCGTCAGGAGGTGGTACACGGCCTCGCAGTTCTCGCACACGCGACGGCCCGTCGACCGTTTGATCAGGTCCTCCGGGTCGAGGAACAGGAGGAGGGCCGCGTCGACCTTCGTCATGCCGTCGAGCGCGGTCGCCTGCTCCCGGTTGCGCGGGAAGCCGTCGAGGATGAACCCTTTCCGCGCGTCCTTCTGGCGGAGCCGTGTCCGGACCATCTCGATCACGAGGTCGTCCGGGACGAGCTTGCCTTCCCGGATGTACTTCTCCGCCTTCTTCCCCAGGTCCGTCTTCTCCGCAACGTGGCGGCGGAGGATGTCCCCCGTCGAGATGTGCGGCCCCCCGAAGTGCTCCGCGAGCAGCACCGCTTGGGTCCCTTTCCCCGCACCTGGAGGACCGAGCAGGACGAGCTTCATGGGGGCGGGAACGGCGTGTCGGGTCTTTACGCTTTGGGAACTAGAACAAATGGTCTTCGACGGACCTCGCGCCGCCCCCCACGCGACACCGGACGGTCTCCACGCCGAGCTTTCCGATCCGCGCCTCGACCTCGCCGGCGCGTTCGGGGAACGTGTTTACGTAGACGGTCGCGCCCGTGTCGATGGAGAAGAACGCGGGGATGCCCTCTTCCCGCATCCGTTTGACCGCGAGGATGACCTTCAAGGTCTCCGGCCGCCACAGGAGCAATTCGCTCGTGCCCGTCATCGTGATCCCGTGGAGGAGCATCGTGTCCCGCTCCGCGAGGGCCATCACGCGGCCCAAGTCTCCCTCACGAATCGCGAGCTCCATCTCCGCGAGCATCTTTGGCATCTCCGCGAGCCGGGCCTGGAAGAACGGGGACGTGGGCGCCTCCCGGTGCGCAACGTCCGTCTCTTTGAACGCGGACACGAGCGCGATGACGATGCCCATCTGCAAGTCGTCCCCACGCAGCTGGTATGCGTACGAGTCCTCGTCCGTCGTGCCGGTCCGCCAGCGCGCGTACCCGCCTGCGACCGCCCGGGCCGCGGAGCCCGCGCCGCGTCGCGCGATCCGGGATACGTCTCTGGCGGTGAGGGGGAGCCCTGCCGCGGCGCACGCCGCCCACGCCAGTGCGGCGAATCCGGAGGCGCTCGCGCCAAGCCCCACGTTCGACAGGAACGAGTTCACGGAGGCCATCCGAAACGTTTGGTGCAGCTTCGCCCGCGCGCGCACGACGTCGACGACCTCCAGGATGCGGTCGAACTCCCGGCCGGAGACAGCTCGCCCGTTAATCGTGGCGCTGTCCTGCGGGAACTCGTCGAACTCGATCGTCGTCCGCGTCTCGAGGGGCGCCGTGCACACGGAGATGGAATCATGGTACGGCAGCCGGAGCCGCTCATCGACGAGCCCATGGTACTTCACGAGCCCCTGGATCGGATGTGCGACTGCCGTCGCCTTCGCGCTTACCACCTCCCGAGGATGTCGGGGAGCTCCCGCCAGGAGTGGATGATCGCGTCCGCCTTGTCCGTCGTCGCGCCGGCCCAACGTCCCGTGTCGTACCACACCGCCTTCATCCCGGCCCCGCGTGCGCCCGCGACGTCCGCGTCCACGTCGTCCCCGACGTGCACGACTTCCTCCGGACGCAGCTGCAACGCCGCCAGCGTCCGCTCGAAGATTGGCGGCGCCGGTTTCCGCACGCGCTCCTCGTCCGAGAACGTTCGATGGTCGAAGAACGAGGAGAGGCCGAGGCGGTCCTGTACCTGGCGGAGGAAGTGGCCCCACGTGCGCCCCGTGTTCGAGATGATCGCGAGCCGCAGCCCCATGTCCTTCA
Source organism: Methanobacteriota archaeon (assembly GCA_016207545.1). Classification (GTDB taxonomy): domain Archaea; phylum Thermoplasmatota; class Thermoplasmata; order RBG-16-68-12; family EA-27; genus EA-27. Next base: position 4,264 of record JACQPO010000065.1, read on the forward strand.
ACGAGCGGAGCGTCTCGACGGCACCGTCGTGGATTCGGGGCAACCGGGTCAGCAGTGGCGATCCGATCGGCTCCAGCAGTTCTTCCATGACGGCGCGGTCCGCGACGCCGTCGAACCCCGCGGACAAGAGGAAGTCGAGGATTTGTCGCTCCGAGGACCAGTCCTCCCATCGCTTCCACGCGCGGGCGAGGTGATCCGTCCACAGGTCGTAGGCGATGTCGAGGCGCGCGAGGGTACACTCGATCTCATGCGCGCGCAGCACCCGCTGGATGCCCTCGATCCGCATCCGCTTCGCGAACTCCTCCCAGTCGCCGCCGTGCGGCTCCGCGAGCGTGTGCCACCAGTCCACCGTGACTCCGCGGATCATCGCCCACCTCAGATGTCGAAGATCACCTGGGCCACGCCCTTGTCCGGGTCGACGACCATCTCGTGGTACGTCACCGCCTTCACGTTCAAGTGGAGGGGATGGCGCTCGCGGTCGAGCCGCTCGCCCCGGACGCGGGCGTCCACCGCCAGCCCGTGCACTTTCACGTCGAACTCGGAAAGCAGCACCTTTCGCGTGTCGTGGAGGAACAGCAGTTCCGCGAGGAAGTCGAACAGGAGGGCCTTCACGTCCTTCGCCGTGAGCCGCACCTCGTACTCGCCGACGGGCTTCACGGTGGCGAGGTCCGCGATCAGGCTGAACATGCCGGCGGCGGCGTTCGCGAACAGCTCGTCGAGCGTCGTGCCAAACGCGCGGATGCCGACGTCGCCCGTATGGTTGAGCTCCTCGAATCGCTTCAACGCTCGCGGTTAGATACCGTGGGTAGATGAACGTTGGGCCCTAGATTCCCCGATCCACCCCGGGCCAGATGACCTTATGGACCTGGAGCTGGAGCCGCACGCCCAACCCATCCTCGAGGATCCACGCCGCCAACTTCGCCGGGTCGAGTCCCTTCTCGACCTTGTGTGCCGGAGTCGCGGGCGAAAACAGGATCGTGCCCGCCGGGACTTCGTGCCCCAGGACCACCTCGCGCGCGAATTCATAGTCCGCCCGATCGAGCAGCACGAACTTCACCTCGTCCTCGGGCCGTAGGTGCCGGAGGTTCTCGAACGCGAGCTTCGCCTTCATCCCGGAGCCGGGACACTTCACGTCCATGATGTACCGCACGAGGCCGCGTTCCCTCTTCTTCGCGACCGCACGGCTGAACGGTTCGAGCGGCACTTCGCCGTCCGTCTCAATCGAGTGCACGTAATCTTCGGGCAACCGTTCCATCGCGAGCCCGATCGACCGCCATTGGAGGAGCGGCTCGCCGCCCGTCCAGCAGACGTTCCGCACGCCGTGGCGACCCGCGCTCGGGCCGGCGAGGTCGAGCACCCGTTGCACGACATCCTCGACGGACACCTCCTGGTACTCGCCGCCTTCGACCGCGTGCATGGAATCGCACCAGACGCATCGCAGGTTGCAGGAATACAGGCGGACGAAGACGGTCGGCACGCCGACGAGGGAGCTCTCGCCTTGGATCGTCTTGTAGATCTCCGAGACGAGGAAGCGACCGCCCTGCGGCTCCGCCATCCCTCCCAAGAGCGCGGGCGCTGTCTTAGACGTTTCGCGATGCGTACGGGAGCGGGTCCTCGAGCCCCGCCTCGCGGAACCCCTTCAGGCGGAGCTGGCAGGAGTCGCACACGCCGCACGCCTTCCCCCGGCCGTGGTAGCACGACCAAGTGAGCTCGAACGGAACGCCGAGCCGCGCGCCCAAGCGCACGATGTCCGCCTTCGTCATGTGGATTACGGGCGTGTGGATGTGGATGGGGCGACCCTCGACGCCCCGTTTCGTTCCGAGACGGGCGACCTCGCGGAACGCGGTGTAGAACTCCGGCCGGCAATCAGGATAGCCGCTCACGTCGAGAGCGTTTGCCGCGATGTAGACCTCGTCGGCATCGACGGTCTCCGCGTATCCGAGGGCGAGCCCGAGGAGAATCGTGTTCCGGGCCGGTACGTATGTCGACGGGATGCCGCGGCCGATCTCTTCCATCGATCGCTTCTCGGGAACCGTGATTCGCTTGTCCGTCAGGGCGGAGCCGCCAATCTGCGTCAGATTGAACTTCAGGATCTTGTGCGCCTTGACGCCGAGACGCTTCGCGATCTTCTTGGCGGCTTCGATTTCCCGCTTGTGCCGCTGTCCGTAGTCGACCGTGAGCGCGTATGCCTCTCGCCCCTTCGACTTCGCGATTGCAAGGCACGTGCTCGAATCGAGCCCGCCGGAGAGTAGGACGACGGCGCGCGTCGGGGGCACGCCCCGCCAACCGCGTCGCGCCTTAAAGGGTTACGAGGTCACGTCGTCGGGCGCCCCAACAGGCCCTCGAGGAAGGAGTCGACGTCCGCGAACACGGACACGTCGCCCCTCCACGCCTCGAGCATCGGGCGGTTTCGCTGCTCCCATGCGCGCAGCGCCTCCCGCGCGTGAACCAGATATCCATCGCTGATGGTCCCGGAGGCGACGATGGCGAGCGTGGTCTGAGAACCTTGTACGAGCCGGAGGCGCAAATGGGCCATCTCGATTTCTTTCAGGGTCTCCCCCTCCTCGCGGAACAAGTCTCGCACGAAGGACTGGACCGCGCTCAACATGCCGGCGACGATGTCGTGGTCGCGCGAGATTTCGCTGGTGACGGAGACGTGACCGATGAGAAGGCCGCTGCGATCGAGCAGGAGGATTTCTTCGACGCGCGCCGCGGTGGGCGCTGCGAAGCCAAGGGTCGCCTCGAGCTTTCGGGCCGCGACGGACATCTCGAGCTTCAGCAAGCCCAAGTTCGTCTCCGGCCGTACGAGCGCGATGAAGCTCGCCTCCCCGTTCGCGAGTTCGTGGACCATGACTTTCCCCGTCTCGCCTTCGATGATCACGAGCTTCGGTCGCTGCAAGCCGAGCCGCTCGAATACCTTGCGCGAGGACTGGAGGGCGAGCGTGCTCATCGCCGTCACCGCCAACAAGTCGAACGGTTCGCGGAATCCGTTCGCGATCGGCAGGCCTTGACGGTCCGCGACCGCGGATCCGCGCACCCCGGGGACGCCTTCCTCGAACGTATTGATGATGGACACGAGGCGGCCGGCGATCCCTCCCTCCGGCGACTTCGGGGGAGTGGTCTCAGGGGCCTTGACGCTTGCCATATCCAACGAACCTAGGAGCGCTAGGAGGCTTAGACCTACCGGTATAATGTTCTAAGACAATAGGGACGGCATAACGTGACAAGGTCGCGCCCCGTGAGAATCCCTCACGCGCGGATTTCGTCAAAGACGTACTGTTCCCAGGCTCGTTCGCCGAGGGCGATTTCCAGTTCCTGCGGCGTGAGAATCGGCTGTTTGTATTGCACGTAATCCTCGATCGCAATCCGCGGGCATGCGGTGGACACCCACGCGTCCACCTGGTACCCCTCGAGGAGTTCGGGCGCCACGAGGTCCATGTAGAAGACGTACGCGGAGCGCCCCTTCGACTCGACGAGCGCCTTCAGCTGGGCCGCCAATTCGCTACGGTCCTGGCCGATCTTTTTCGACACGATGATTCCGAACGTGCGGGCGTCCTGCGCGCGGACGATCGCGCCCCATCGCTGGCGGAGGATCCGATCCTTGAGCTGCTCCAGGGTGCGGGCCTCCCCCGTGCTCGGGTCCGCGACCACGACGGGCTTGGTTAGGATGATCGCGACGCCAAGCGGGTGGAAGTCCCCCGTGCCCACGTACAGGTATCCGTCCACGCGGTCGGCGACGTTCGTCGCGGTGTGGTAGTCGCACCCGAGGACCTGCGCCGCGTACGCGACCCTCCGGTCCGGCTCGCTCACGACGGGCTCGAAGCCCTTCCCTCGCAGGTAATCGACGATGTGCGGAACCCACGTACGGTGTTGGGTCGTGGTCAGGAGGCCGACGCGCTTCGGCAGGAGGGGCAGCGCGGCGTCGAGGAACGCCCATGACTCCGGCAGGGGCGTCGGCATGTCGTAGAAGTATACGTTCCGATAGCGCAGGTGGGGCATCGGTGCGTGGGCGAGGTGCACGATTAAGTCGACGGGCATCTCCGGGACGTCGCACGC
>JACQPO010000070.1 GCA_016207545.1 Methanobacteriota archaeon
CCTCGCGAACGCTGGTGCGCAACCGGCGACGGACGTGTGGGTGAACGCAACCCTCGACGAGCGGCTCAGGTTCGAGAACTATACGGGCGCGGGCACGGCCACGGCCGACGGGTCCGACCTCAGCGTCTACATCCCCGCGGCGCCGCCAGGCAACACCTCCTTCGCCGTCTCCGCTCGGGCAGGCACAATCCTCGACGATCGCAGCGGAATCGAGGTGACGTTCGTTGCTGCATTCACGGAAGGCGGGGAACGGCACGAGGTGAGCGGGGATGCGCGCGTCGCGATGCGGGCCCCGGAGGTCGTCGCGGACCTCGGGTTCACGGATGCGACCGCCTCGCCGGGGCAGGTCATCTCCTTCTCCGTGACCGTCACGAACCGTGGGGGCGAACCCGCGGCCCACGTCTGGCTGAACCAGAGCCTCCATCCCGCGCTCGCGTACCTCGCGGACAACGCGCCCGTACCGCCATGGGTGGACGGCGCGCACCAGTCCTGGCACTTCGTGGACCTCGAGTCCGGGAGCGTGCGATTCGCGGTGACCGTGCAGGTCGATCCGCGGGCGGCGGAGACGACGGTCGTAACGAATTTCGTGGCGGTGGACTTCACGGACGCGCTCGGGCAGGGGCAGGTGCGAGACCGGTCCCGGTCGATCTGGTTCCGCGTGGAACTCCCGCCGCCAGCGGACGGGACCAACGCGTTGGTCTGGGCCCCGTTCGCGATGAGCGCCACGATCGTTGGGGGCACGTACCTCGGCCTCGCCCGCCGGCGCCTGCGAATCGAGGAGATCTTCCTGATCCACAAGAGCGGCGTGCTCCTCGTCCACATGTCGAAGAGCCTGAAGGCGGACCTCGACACGGACATCCTCACGGGCATGTTCACCGCAATCATGAGCTTCGTCCGCGACGCATTCCACTACGACGAGCAGCAGGAGCTGCAGGGGCTCGACCTCGGGCAACACCGCGTCCTCGTGCGCCGGGGGACAATAACGTACCTCGCGCTCGTCCACACGGGGAAGCCGACGCGGTGGATGAGCAAGACCGCGGCGCGCGCGGTCCACGAGATCGAGCTGCTGTGGGGCGCCATGCTGTTGGACTGGGACGGAGACACGAAAGACCTCGTCGGCGTGCGCGATCTGCTGAAGGGTTACTTCCTGTCCCCGACGGGTCCGTCGCGCCCCGGCCGATGGACGCGCGCACTCGCGCGCGTTGGCCAAACCTTTAAGCCGGTTCGTCCGTTGTGAGCGCGGTTCCCATGAAGGTGAAGGACCTCAAGGCCGACGCAAAGGTCGACGTGCTCGAACTCACGATAACCGAGAAGGGCGAGGTCCGAAACGTGAACACGTTCCGCGGCGCGTCCCGCGTGTGCGACGCGAAGGGCGTGGACGACGACGGGGACTCCGTCGCGATCAGCCTGTGGAACGACGAGATCGAGCAGGTCAACGTGAACGACCGGCTCCGCATCACAAACGGATGGGTCCGCCAATGGCGGGGCACGATGCAGGTGAGCGCGGGCCGGTTCGGGAAGCTGGAAGTCTTGAAGTAGGTCTCCGGGGGTCCTCGATGGTGCGAGAGGTCGACTACAAGCCGAAGCCCATAGACCCGGACTTCGTGAGGAAATTTCCGATTACGAGCGAGTGCAACGACCACAAGGTCCTCGCGGAGGGGACGCCGCGGCCGGACGCGGAGGGGAAGCCGTACCCGACCGCGCTCGGGATCCACGGAACGCACGTGGCGGTGGACTGGGAGGCGTGCATCGGGGACGGGGGCTGCATGGACGCGTGTCCCGTCGACGTGTTCGAGTGGTACTTGAACCCGGGCGCGAAGGGCGTCGGAAACGACAAGGCGTTGGCGCCGGGGAGCGACGAGTGGCAGTTGTTCCGCACGGACAAGTCCGACCCGATCCTGGAAGCGGACTGCATCGACTGCATGGCGTGCGAGACCGCGTGTCCAACCCTCGCGATCAAGATCACGCCCGGCGGTACGTAGTCACACGACCCACGCTGTGGCGGTGAGCACGAGCAGCGGCACGATGTGCATGATGAAGTCGTCGTCCACGTGCTTGAGGTTCGGCCTCTCGACCGCGATCGCAGCGACCGCCGCCAACGGGGCGAGGAACGCGACGCGGGTCCACGGGACTGGAGTCGTGCCGTACTCCGCGAGGGGGACGACAACGAGAAACAGGAACGTAGCTAGCACCGTGTACGCGACGAGCGGAATCCACGGGTAGCCGCGTGTCCTGCGTGTGTACCAGCACAAGGGGTCGATCCACGCCATGCCCCAGAACGCGGGGATCACGTATTCCCCGGGGAAGAACAGGAGGCCGATCGCGAGCCCCAGGCCGCCCTGCGCGTACGCGCTCGCCCGTTCCCTCTCGTGCGCCCGCAACCCGAGGATGTGGCGGCCCGTCATGAGCCGCGTGGCCTCGATGAGGAGGGCACCGCAGAGGAACAGGAGAAGGACGAGCTCCTTCCGCACGCCGACCCAGGAATCTGGCGGCATCCAGTACCAGACGAGCCACGCGGGGCTCGCGAGGTGAAAGGCCCTCCGCACGAACGTGGAACGGTCCACGCGTCAGTCCCCGAAGGC
>JACQPO010000068.1 GCA_016207545.1 Methanobacteriota archaeon
CGCCCGTTCGTTCACGTCCGTCATGACGACCCGTCCGTTCGGCGCGAGGGTCGCCGCCAAGAGGCCCATCACGCCGTAGCCGCTCCCGAGGTCGAGGTCGTGCGCATCCGGCGCCAACGTCAAGGACCGCGCGAGCAGCCCCGTGCCGCGGTCGATGCGGCCGCGGGAGAACACCCCGGCGTCGCTCGTGAACACGAACGGTCGCCCGTGGAAGACGGCGTGGAGGATCTCCTCCCTGCGGCGGGAGGTCGGCCTCCTCGCGAAGTATTGCTCGGTCACGTCGAGGAAAGCAGGCTCCTCCCCATGTATAATCCTATGGCGGCAGAGAGACGCCTGCGGCCAGCTTCTCGCGATGAAGCGACGGCGGGCCGCTGGAGACCGAAAGTTTGTAACGCGGGAGGGGCTTGCGGCCCGTGTGCGGGCGTACGTGCGGCTCCTCCGTCCGGGGAACGCCCTGATGTCCGCGGCCGCCGTCGCAATCGGCAGCGTCGTCGCGGTCGGCCCTGACGGCACGGTCGCGCTTGCCCCCGTCGTCGCCCTCGGCGCGCTCACGGTCTTCCTGTTCACGGGCGCAGGGAACGCGCTCAACGATTTCTACGACCGGGACATCGACCGCATGAACCATCCCGACCGGCCGATCCCGTCGGGCGCGATCGCCCCGCGGACGGCGTTCGACTTCGCGCTCGTCCTGTTCCTCGGCGCGATGGTCGCGAGCCTCTTCATCAACCTCGCCGCGCTCGGCCTCGTCCTCCTCTCCCTGTTCCTGATGATCGCGTACGAGGTGCGGTTCAAGGCGAGCGGGTGGAGCGGCAACCTCCTCATCGGCTGGCTCGTTGGCTCCCTGTTCCTTTTCGCCGGCCTGTGCGTCTACGAGGGGCAGGTGACGCCGCTGCAGATTGCGACGAGCTTGGCGGTCCTCGCGGGGCTCAGCACGGTGAGCCGCGAGGTCGTAAAGGACATCGAGGACATCGCGGGGGACGTGACCCGAGTCACGCTTCCGAAGCGAATCGGAATCCCCCGCGCGGGGGCCGTGGCCCAGTCGTTCCTCCTCGTGGCGGTCGCCCTGAGCGCGGTTCCCGCCCTCCTCGGCATCCTCGGCCCCTGGTACGTCCCCGTCGTCGCGATCGCGGACGCAATCTTTATCTACGCCGCGCTGCACTCGACGCGCGCGCCCGGGAGGAGCGAGCGCGCGATGAAGGTCGCGATGGTCGCCGCGCTCGTCGCGTTCCTCGCGGGAGGGCTTGGATGAAGGTTCTCGACTACCTGCGCGCCCGGCTCGCGGAAGGGAAGGTCCATATGTCCCTCCTCGACCCGGACAAGATGACGCCGGCGGAGGCGGGCGAGGTCGCATTCCGCGCGACGTTGGCGGGGTCGGACGCGATCATGGTCGGCGGCTCCACGGGCGTGACCCCGGAGAAGACGGACGCGACCGTGAAGGCGATCAAGGACCGGACCCGCGTCCCCGTGATCTTGTTCCCCGCGGGCGCCCACGCGTTGTCCCGCTACGCGGACGCGGTGTACTTCATGAGCGTGTTGAACTCGCGGAACGTGCGGATGATCGTCGGCGAGCAGAAGAAGGCGGCGCGCGCGGTAAAGGCGTGGGGGCTCGAGGCGATCCCCATGGGCTACCTGATCGTCGAGCCGGGGATGCGGGTCGCGGAGGTCGGGGAGGCGCAGCCGATCCCTCGCGATGACCCCGAGGAGGCCGTGCGGTACGCCTTGACCGCGCAGTTCCTCGGCATGCAGTTCGTGTACCTCGAGGCCGGGTCGGGCGCGCCGGAGTCCGTGCCCGTGGAGATGGTTGCGGCGGTCAAACGGGAGATTGCCATCCCGCTCATCGTCGGCGGCGGCATCCGCACGCCGGAGGCCGCGCGCCGGATTGCGCGAGCGGGGGCGGATGTCGTCGTCACGGGCACCGTGATCGAGCAGGACCAAGGCCGCCTGCAGGCGATCGTGGACGCCGTGAAGGGCCTGTGATCGGATGCCCGCGAAGACGGCCGACCGCGTCGAGGCGGAGACAAGCCTCCTCGCCCGCCGCCTGTTCGCGTCCCCGCCGCCGCGCCGGATGATTGGCCCGATTGCGGGCGTCTCCCTCCTGTCCGCCGTGTTCCTGACGCTGCCGCTCGCCTCCCGAGCCGACCTCGCGCGGGACCTCCTGCGGAACTTCCTCGTCCTCGCGATGCCGATGTACGCCTCCGCCTTCCTCACCTGGCCCCTCGCGAACGCGCTCGGGGGCCACACGTTCCTCCGGCGGACAACCCTGCAGGCGTTCGTGGACGCGTGTACGGTGTTCGGCTTCGTCGCGGCCGTCGCGCTTGCGGAGGGGCTTACGTGGCTCGCCCGCGGCGACGCGTTCGACTACGACCGCCCGCGCCTCTTGTACTTGGGGTTCGCCGCCACGGCGTGGCTCCGCCACACGGTGTGGGTCGCGACCTCGGACCACCGCCACTTGCGCACGCTGCCCGCGACAGCGCTCACGTTCGTCTTCGGGTTCCTCGCGGTCAAGCTCGCGTTCCCGATGTCCGTCGTCGACGACGTCCTCGCGTGGATCCTGTTCGCGGTGTTCGTCCTCGCGGGCGTCGCGTTCACGTTCGCGGCGAACCAGCCGATCCGCCAGGCGTTCGGGGCGAACGGGCTCCGGCTCATGCGGTACTTGCTCGACCACATGACGAACCTCACGGAGGAGGCGCGGCGGGAGATCGAGGGATTCTTCGAGTCGTTCGCCCAGCCCGCAGAAGTCCGCACGGCCGCGCTCGCGTTCCGGGGCGCCCAGGGGAACGTCGTCCTCCTCGTCGCGACGCACGCCCACCCCGGCCCGTTCGGGCGCGTCGCCGGTTCCGACATGCCCGCGAAGCTGCGGACCGCGCTGAGCGACGTGTGCAAGGTCGTCCTCGTCCCGCACGGGCCGAGCACGCACGACTACAACCCCGCCACGAGCACGGAGTGCCTGAAGATCGCGTCGACCGCGCGGGAAGCGCTCGCCGCCGGGAAGCCGATGTCGGGCGGGAGCCGCTTCGTGCGCGTCACTCTGGGCAAAGCGACCGCGACCGCGCAGTTCTTCGGGGACGTCGCCCTCGTGACCGCAAGCCTCGCCCCGCACCCGACGGACGACATCGACGGTCCGACGGGGCATGCGGCGGTCCGCGCGGCGAAGGACGCGGGGGCACGGGACTGCCTCTTCCTCGACGCCCACAACTCCGCGGCGATCGCGAGCGGGCTCGTGCACTTCGGGAGCGAGGACTCGTTGTCCGTGATCGAGGCGACCCACAAGGCCGTGCTCGCGGCGCGGGAGCGGCTCGCCGCCAGCGTGCGCGTCGGCGTGGCGGAAGGCACGCTCGGCGGCATCCGCGAGGGCTTGGGTGCCCAGGGCTTGCAGGTCCTCATCGTGGAGGCGGACGGACAGCGCGTCGCGTACCTGCTGTTCGACGGGAACAACATGGTGCCGGGGCTCCGGGACGCGATCCTTGCGGCGGTCAAGGAAGTCGTCGACGAGGGCGAGGTGCTCACGACGGACAACCACAGCGTGAATGCGACGATGGGCGGATACAACCCGATCGGGATGCGGATGGACCGCCAGAGGCTCATCGCGTTCGCCCGCGGGCTCGTCGAGCGGGCGCTCGCGGACCTGCGGCCCGCGGAGTCCGTGGCGGGCAGCGGGACCGTGCACGGGCTTCGCGTGTTCGGGCACGAGAACACCGCGCGCCTGACGTCGAGCATCAACGCGACGATCAGCATCCTTCGTCCGACCGCCGCCCTCACGATGGGGCTCGCGCTCGCGATCGCGGTCACCCTCTTGTTGCTGGTGCCGTAGCACGAAACCCTTATGGGGGCCGCCGCGCGGTCCCGCGGGGGATGGTCGTGGCGGGGAGCGAATACTACGAGCAGCCGGCGTTGTGGGAGCGGCAACGCGCGAACCCCGAAGAGGAAGCTCGCGCCCAGCTCCTCGCGGACCTCGTCCCCCCGGACGCCCGCGTCGTCGTCGATGTCGGATGCGGAAACGGGTTCATCACGAACCGAATTCGCAATCCCGTCGTGATCGGCGTGGACCCGAGCGCGCGGCTGTTGCGGTCCCTGCGGTGCCACGCGGTCTCGGGCTCGGCGGAGGCGCTTCCCCTCAAGGAGGGAAGCGCGGACGTCCTGGTTCTATCCGAGGTGCTCGAGCACCTGCCGAAAGAGTCCCTTCAACGCCTGGTC
>JACQPO010000071.1 GCA_016207545.1 Methanobacteriota archaeon
GCGTCTCTCGTTCTCCACGGACGTGCCCGCCTCCGCGGGGAGGGCGAAGGTCACGTTCCTGTGCGTCGGCACCCCGTCCCGCCCGGACGGGTCCATCGACCTCGCGCACGTGGAGGCCGCCGCGAAGGAGGTCGGACGCGGGATGCGCTCCGCTCGGGGCTATCAAGTCGTGGCGGTGAAGTCGACCGTCGTCCCCGGGACGACGGAAACCCTCCTGCGCCCCGTCCTCGAGAAGTCGTCCGGGAAGAAGGCGCGGCGGGACTTCGGGCTGTGCGTGAACCCGGAGTTCCTGCGGGAGGGGACCGCGCTGCAGGACGCGCTCAAAACGGACCGGCTCGTGATCGGCGCGCTGGACAAGAAGTCCGCGGCCGCCCTCCGTTCCGTGTACCGCGGCGTGCGCTGTCCGCGCTTCGTGACGAACCTGCGGACGGGGGAGATGGTCAAGTACGCGACGAACGCGTTCCTCGCGACGAAGGTGTCCTTCGCGAACGAGCTCGCGAACCTGTGCGATGCGTTGGGCGGGCTCAACGTGGACGATGTCGTGAAGGGGATGGCCCTGGACCCGCGGATCAACCCGCGGTTCCTGAAGGCCGGGTTGGGCTTCGGGGGCTCTTGTTTCCCGAAGGACGTCCGCGCGTTGGCGGCGGCGGGGAAGGAGCACAGGTATGCGCCGATCCTCCTCGAGACCGTCCTCGACCTCAATGATCGGCAGCCGCTGCGGGCCGTGGAGCTCGCGGAGAAGGCGGTCGGTTCCTTGGAAGGGAAGCGGGTCGCGATCCTCGGGCTCTCGTTCAAAGGCGGGAGCGACGACGTGCGGGAGTCACGGGCGATCCCGCTCGCCCGTGCCTTGCTCAAGCGAGGCGCGCGCGTCGTGGGGTTCGATCCCGAGGCGAACGAGGCGTTCCACGCGGTCGTGCCGGAGGTTGAGATCGCGGAGGACGTGAAGGGTGCACTCTCCGGCGCGGACGTGTGCATCGTGCACAACGACTGGCCCGCGGTGAGGGACCTCACCGCGGCGGACTTCTCCGGGATGGGGCGAAAGGTCGTGATCGACGGTCGCCGCATCCTCGGTCGGAGCGCTATGAAGGGCGTGGAGTTCCACGTCCTCGGCGGGTGATCCGCGCGGCCCCGGTTGTGCCGCCGCGGACGCGGGGGGTTGCCGCCCCCTTCCTTGCTCGCCTGACGAGAGGTCTCTTGAGAGGCGTGATTGGTCCCGAAAGGAGTTCCGGGCGAGCTTGCGCAGGACCTCCTGTGCCGGCGGGGCGGCCGCGATGACAGCGGCTTCCAACGGGTCGTCTGATAGACGTACCAAAACTCAGAGAAAGCAAAAGTATATCAGATATGACTCGCATCTGTCAGAACATGGCTACGGAGGCCGTCATCGGACGCCGCTTCACCATGGTCATCCCTGCCCGGCTCCGCCGTCGGCTGTCGCTCACGGAGGGGCAGCGGGTGATCCTGAAGGAGGACCCGCCAGGCTTCACCGTGATCCCGTTGCCCGAGGACCGGGGCAAGGCGCTCGCCGAGGCGATCGGGCGATCGTACGAGGAGCGCACGGACGAGCCGCGCGCGCGGCGGAGCTGGCGGTCCCATGCCCGTCGTTGACACGGAAGTGCTCTTCGGGTTGAGTCCCGCGGATCGCCGTCATGCGGCGGTCCTCGCCCTCCTGGCGCGCCGCCAGGGTTTGGAGGCGCCCGACGTGGCCCTGCTGGAGTTCGCCGAGGTCCTGCGGGGGCGCGGCCGACCCCTTGGCGTGGTCGCCCGAGCGCTGCGCCTGCTCCGCGTGGAGATGGAGGAGAGGGGCCTCGGGTTCGCGCGAACCCTGGATGCGGAGACGCTCGCCCACGGGGCCGAAATCGAGGAGGCCCATCGGCTGACGTTCTTCGACGCCCTCGTCGCCGCCGCGGCCCTCGCCCGCGACGGCCACCTCGTGTCCGACGACGGTGCGTTCGATCGGGTGCCGGGGCTCGTCCGCATCCCGTTGTCGGCGCGTTGAGGGGTGCCCAGCCCGCCGGAGTCCCTCCGACAGCGCCGGCGAGCGGGCGGCGTCCACGAGGAATTTCACCGCGACATCACGTGTGGCCGGCGGAAGCTCCCCCTCGCGGAGCGCCTCGTCCGCGTGCTCGAACTCCTCCCGATCGACCAGGCGCACAAGCGGCACGGCGACCAGTGACGACCTACGGATGTCCGGCTCGGTACGAGTCGTCAGGCGGGGCGGCGGAGGTGGTCCATTCTTCTGCCGGTTGGCTCACGGAGCGGGGGGGACCAGGTCCTTCGTGCGGGCCACGCGAACGGCGTCGAGCGACGAAAGCTCGCGATCCTCCGTCCACAACGCGTCCGCATGGATTGCAAGGGCGAGGGCGACATAGGGTGCGTCATCCGCATCCCGGTCCTTCAAGAGCCGAATCGCCGCAGCGAGGAGCTCGCCGTATTCGGCGACCTTGTGCTCCGCCACATGGGCGCGCAGGAGGGTGAGGACGGCGCGGAACGCATCCGGCGCGAGACCGCTGCGGGAGGACAGCTCCTCCCAGTGGCCCTCGATTTCCTCAAAGACGTACTCGGCCACGTGGAGTTCGTGGCCCCCAAGCACGAGGATCCGACGGGTCATCGAATCGCGCATCAGCGCGGCGATGAGGACGTTTGCATCCACCACGAGCCTCAGGACGGCTCACCCCGGGGGCTTCGACCGTCCCTTGTGCTTCTTCCAGACTCCCGCCTTCACCTTGCGTCCGATCTCCTCCACATCGCTCTCCCCAAGGGTGCTCCCCGCGAGGAGCGCGTCGAGGCGGCGGAGGTCCTCGAGTTTCCTCGCGAGCGCCTGGCGGGCGACCTCGCTCCACCGGATCTCGGGGTGTCGCTTCATCTCCTCATAGAGTGCGTCGGGGATGCTCAGGGTGAGGTTTGCCATCACGGTTATATGTGGTTCCACGTAATTAAGGATTCCCACGACGGAACTCCCGCGTGGACCGCGCGGCGATCTCGGCGGCTGGTCAGTGAATCCCCCCAGGGTCGCCGAGGGCGGCGACGGATTGCGGGCGAAGACCCCTTACCCAAGGGTCGGGTGCGCCCTCGCGGGCACGCCGTTGCCGCCGGCCGCGACATCACCGCGGTGTGGTCGGCGGGAGCCCCCTCTCGCGGAGCGCCTCGGCGGCGTACCGCAGCGCCTCGCGGCGGTCCCTTTCCTCGAGGTCGGGGTACTCCCGAAGGATCTCGTCGGCCTTGGAGCCTCGGCAGCCATCACGACCGGGCCTCGGGAATCCGAAGGCCGCGGATGGGCGGTCCCCCGCCCTTCTGACCCTTCCTGCCGGTATCGTGCGTCCGGAGCTTCCCGGAATGCAGGGGAGGCCCGGCGCGTGAGGACGCGGGACGCGAGGTGGCTCGGGCTGCTCCCTGCGGCTTCGAGAAGAGGACGGAGGCCAGAAGGGGGGATCCGCGGCCAAGTCCCTTCCGGGCTGGGCGGGCGTCCGCGAACGGCCCGGCCGTGGCCCCCGGCCGATGCGGGGTCGAGCCGTCAGCCGGGTAAGAGTCGGCGAACGGCTTCGGCGACCGTCCACACCTCAACGATGCCTTCGTCGCGGACGCGGCGGAAGTGCCGGTCGTTGGAGACGAGGATCGCCCCCTCCTGCAGGCAGGTCGCCGCGTGGAGCACGTCCGCAGGGTCCGGGGTCGTCACGAAGCGGGCGCAGACGGCCACGTGGCGTCGGGCGACCCGCGCGATGCGCGTGCGGGCGAGGAGGGCGCCGACGAGCCAGGTCGCCGTCTCGGACCGAAACGCCTCCGCATACCGCACCATCTCCTCGACCCAGAAGGGGTTGCCCACGAGCGCCACGTCGTCCCGCTCGAGGCAGGAGAGGAGCAGGCGGAGGGTCGCCGTCTCGCGCCGTGGGTCCTTGACCGCGGCCACGAAGACGTTCGTGTCAAGCAAGAAGGTCCGGGTAGGCCTTCCGGATGCGGGCATCGATCTCCTTCCGGACCCTCCGGGCGATCGCGGCGACGTCCGTTCCCGACACCTCCTCCTCCAGGCGCGCGGCGAGGGAGTCGACGTCGAGCTTCAGGAGGA
>JACQPO010000082.1 GCA_016207545.1 Methanobacteriota archaeon
ACGGTAACCCAGCCGAGGTGTTTGTTCGTCTCGTGGGACGCCCCGCCCGGACGGGAGACCTCGAACCAAATGAATCCGATGATGGCGTCCGGTCGCTCGGGGTCCAGCGCCGCGAACCGGAACTCCTGCCATTCCGGGTGGTCGCGCCGCAGCAGGCGTTCGATCGACTCGTCGCTCAGCACGGGCTCGCCCGGGTCCGTCTCCTCCCGGCGAAGGCGCCGCCACGCGTGGAATTGCCGCCATTCCTCCCGGGGTGCAGCCTTAGCATCGAACGGGACAATGCGCAGGTCCATTCCGCGGGGCAAGGCACTTCGGCTATGTGAGCCTATCGCATGCGGCCACGGTCCGAGGCGAAGGACTAAGTGCGGGCCCCCGACTCTCGGGCCGTGGTCGACGCCCTGGCGGCCTCCTTCCGGGAGGAGCTTCGTTGCAGCGAGCGGGAGGCGGCGTCGCTCGGGACCTGGGCGAAAGCGCGCGTACCGCGAATCGCGGGCACGTTCGAAGACGATCCCGAGGATATCCTTGTTCGGCTCCGGGACCCTCGCGTGTTCGGCGAATTCGTCGAGCCTCTCCTGAGGAGCCGCCGCCTGCGCGCGAAGACGCGCGTCGCGTTGGCGGACCGCGCCTTCGACCTGCTGCCGATCCCGCGGGACGGACAAGCGTTCCTCGTGGGGTCGCGCGCGCCTCAACGTCTCTTGGCGATCGCCGAATACCTTGCGGCACGCGATGCGTTCAACCCACTCCACCTGCTCCATCTCGTCTACGCCGTCTTCCTCGACCGTAGTCTTGTGACGAATGTTTCCAAGGGGACGCGATCCGCGATCTTGGCGACGGTCGCTCGCTCCGCGGGTTCCCTCGAACGAGTCTGCGCCCTGTACGCCACGATGCACCTCGCTTCGGTCCCTCCGCGAGAAGCCGCCGCAGACTTGCGAGCCATCCTGTCTTCCCACGGGGCTCCGCAGTCCCTCCGCCGGCTCCTCGCGACCGTCGTAGCCTCGGAGGGACGTCCGCCTGCTTGGGTAGAACTCGCGAAGCAAGAGGGACTTCTCTCTGCGGACGCGAGCCCGGACGAGCCGCAGGTCGTCGCGGCCGTTCCCCGAGTTCATCCCCGGGTCGCGACGCTCGCCCGCCGGTGGTTGGAGGACGCCGCCGGGCGGTAGCCGCCATGCCCGTCCGGCCCGATTCGCCCGCCCCCCTACGTGCGGCGCCGCTCGTGGACCTGTACCTCGGCTGCCGGGAGCAACTCCTCCGCCCCCTCCGAGGGGAGCAGGAGGCGCAGGTCGCGGCGGAGGAGGGCGAACTCTCGCGCCTCCAGCGCCCGGGGGTCGAGCGGGATGAGGAGGATCGCGTCGTTCAGGCTCACGGTCTCATTGAGGTCGTGGAGGAGGGCGAGGATCGAAGGGAAGTCATTGTGGGAGATTAGATACTCGAGGCCGTCGAGCAGCACGATGGAATCTTGGCCCAGGGAGACGAAGTGCTCCACGGCCATCGCGATCGTCTCCGGGGGCGAAGGACGGATGCAGTTCTTGTGGTTCGCGACCCGGCTGAGCCACAAGATCGGGGTCTTCTCGAGTCCGTGTTGCTGGACGACGGTCTTCGGCGGCGTGCGGGTGATGCACAGTCCCTGCGCCCCGTGGGTGACGAGGTCCTTAAACACGGCAAAGCTGTGGACCGGTTTCGGCTCGACTACGACGTAGGTGAGCCCGCGGTCCAAGCGGAACGTTGGCGCGGTCTTCAGGTCTGCTTCGGCCTGAGGCACGAGGAGTTCGTGGAGGAATCCTTTCTCGCGGATGGCGAAGGCGATGATGCCCACGAGGCCGAGTTCGATTACAAACCCGAGGATCCGTAGGTCGAGGCCGAAGGGGCGGCCCGGAAGGATGACCTCGAAGAGCAGCTCGCCGATGGCAAAGCCGTTGATGCCGAGGATGATCAGGTACGTGTCCCGGACAATCGTCGGGGAGGGCCGGGTCCGGTTCAGATGATCGATGAGCTTCGCGGGCGCATAGATTACCATCGCCGCAACGGCGGTCACCATGACGAACTGGAACCACAACGGGAACTCGATGATCGTGGGATCTGTGGATGGCTGCCCGGGCTGCCAACTCGGAAAGGTGACCGTGGCGCTCGTCATGAGCACCGAGACGAGCCCGACCCCCATGATGAACACGTAGAAGAGGTACGAATTCGGGAACTCCTTGACGAGGAACCTCCAGAACCCCCGCCGGTCGTTCAACCCGGGGTTCGTCGTGACGACGATGAACGCGCCGATCGTGATCGCGAAGAGGAAGTCGAGCGTGGCCTGCACCCGCTTCGCAAGGATCGTGGCGGCCTTGATCCCCGCTTGGTCGTCCGTGGCCGCGGCCGCCTCGAGGGCAGGGCCCCGGATGTAGATTGAAATCAAGATGCTCGACACGATGGCGGAGACGAGGAGGAGGGCGGATACGAGGAGGACCTTTTTCTGAAACTTCCTCGTGGTCCGCTGGCGCACGATCGCCGTGAGGACGAGCACGGAGAGGAAGAGCGCCGAGGCCGCTCCGAGGTACTGGGCCGTCAGATCGATTGGCACGTCGCCGCCGCCCCCCGCTGGCTCGCGCTTCGACGGGTCGGCAGGTCTTAAACCGGTTCCCTTGGTTATCCAGCGGGAAAACGACGGGCTCCGGGCGACCGATATTCTCCGTTTGGATAATCAGGAGAGAGAATCACGGCGAAACGGAGTAGGGGGTGGGGCTCCACAACGAGCCGAGGGTTCGTTGACCCCGCCCATACCCGAATTCGAGATGACGGTGGAGGACGTCGAGCTCCTCTCCCGGATCGTCCTTCGGCTTGGCGGGTATGCGGAGGGGCTCCTCGACTATCACCCGCTCGGCATCCCACGCCCGATGCTGCAGAACTACATCACGGACGTCTACGAAACGATTCGCGGACTCCTGCCGGGCAGGCAAACGCGCGGGTTCCCGTTGCGGCCGCCGAACATCCCCGCGGCGGCGGTGTGGGAGGACGTGGGAAACTCGTGGAACTACCTGCAAACCCTCCGGTTCGCCGCGGGCGCGATGATGCTTTCCCAGAAGTACGGGAGACACATGTCCAAGGAAAACCTCCGCAAGGCGCTCTTCGCCAAGGTCCTCCACAAATGCCAGATCGGAATCCTCGACGACCTGATCGACAAAGGGGAGTACGCGTACTTGGAGGCCAAGGAAATCCACCACCTCGTGCTCTCCTCGATGATCGACCCGCACTTCAACGAACACGCGTTCGTGAAGCACCTCATCGACATCATCAAGCAGGAACAGATGCCGCTCTTTGAACTCGTGACGCAGATTGCGAAGCACTTCAACCGACTGTGGAACGGGTCGCCTCATGGGACGGAGTACTTCTACTGGATGGAGTTGCTCGACGAACGGGTCGCGCTGGGCCAGGGGTTGACGATGTTCCAGAAGGAGGAGCGGCTGGACCTCACGCAGATGGCCCGCATCGCCTCCGCGTTCCACGCGCCCACGAACGAGTTCGCGTGGTGGGAGAAGATCGCCGCCCATGTGAGCAGCTCCACGCGATACAACTTCATCGACATGGCGTTCTCGGAGCCGTCCTTCGACCTCCGCCGACTCGAGTCGTTCCTGACCGGGTGGTACTACTACGACACCGCAATCATCCTGATGGACCACGCGGTCTCCGTGTACCCCGACCTGAGGAATGGCATCGCGAACTTCTCCTTGATCGCGATGCGGGAAAAGGAACTGCTCGAACGCACGACCTTGCGGGGATACGACCCGCAGCTCACGGTCGACGACTACGAGGATCACCTCTCCCGTCTCGCCTACCTCGCCCGCCGGGGCCTCGAGCTCGTGCGCCGCGACTTCCCCGAGGAGAGCAAGTACTACGCGTTCATCACGGTCATGATGCCCGTCGTGATGATGGCGGATTGGATCGGGAACCGGGACGACATGATCCACCATTACATGGAGGAGATCGCGCCCGCGACCCGGGACGCAATGGCGGGCGTGCCGGGGTATGAGGAAATCATCCCCGCGAAAGTTTTGTCCGACTGAGGGTTCGCCCTCCGGGCGGGACGACGAAATCGCAATAAAGGGGATGCGTGGGCCAGGATTCGAACCTGGGAACTCCTGCGAGACCAGACCCTGACTCCAGGGATCCGTGTGCCACGGACCCTATCTGGCGCCGTTGGCCATGCTTGGCTACCCACGCAGCGGGCCCGCGAAGTCGGGCACGCTAGAAAAAGGTTTCCTGGCGGGCGATCGCACAACTTGGCTCAGCGTTTGCGAAAAGCGCTGCCTTAGAAGAGAGGACGACTACCGTTTCTTCCTCATCGCCGCGCTTTGAATCTTCATCCAGCCGCCGGACTCGTGGACCTGGAGCTTCCGTTTCTCCAAGATCTCGCGGAACCGGTCCCAGTCGATGACCGCAAGGCGTCGGTTCTTGCCGTTCGTGAACTGGACCCGTTCCGTCCCCCTCACGAGGGCCGGCTTCAGCCCCTGCCTCTTTGCAATCTCCATCGCCCGTTCGATGCTAATGGGTTGCATTGCCATGCGCGTTCCCTCCAGCCGATCCGAAACGCGGTGCCCGGCTGGCCGCGAATCGGGATGCATGCTATATAATGGTTGGCACGGGTCAGCGTGGGACGCGGTGCGCAGGGAAATTCTTTAGGCGGCGCCCCGCATCGGGGTCGCGTGAAGCTTTTCGGGTCCTCCGGGATCCGAGGACTCGCGAACGTCGACGTCACGCCGGAGCTCTTGCTCGACCTCGGCCGCACGGTCGGGACGGAGTACCGCGAGGTCGTCGTCGGGCGGGACCCGCGGATCTCCGGGCCGATGCTCGCGGCCGCGTTTCAGTCCGGGGTCCTCTCAGTCGGCGGCTCCGTCTGCGACGCGGGCCTCGTCTCGACCCCGACCCTCGCGCGGGGCGCTTCGGGATACGGCTGCGGCGCCGTCATCACCGCCAGCCACAACCCGGGCGAGTACAACGGGATCAAGCTCTGGAACCCGGACGGGATGGCGTTCACGGAGGAGCAGCAGGCCGCGATTGAGGAGCGGTTGGCGGCGCGGGACTGGACGCCCGCCGCCTGGCAGGAGACCGGGCGGGCGACGACGCGGGGCGACCACGTCGAGCGACACTTGGAGTCGATCCTGCGGGCCGAGGGGTCCGCGGAGTTGCGCGTCGTCGTGGACTGCGCGTGCGGCGCGACCGGGAACGTGACCCCGTACGTGCTCCGCGAGATGGGTTGCCGCGTGACCGCGCTCAACGCCCAGATGGACGGCCACTTCCCCGGGCGCGATCCGGAGCCGACGGAGGAGAACCTGACGGCGCTCACGAGGGCCGTCCAGGCGCTCGAGGCCGACCTCGGCATCGCGCACGACGGGGACGGGGATCGCATGGTCGCCGTGGACGCGAAGGGTGCGTTCGTCGGCGGCGATCGGCTCCTCGCGATCTTCGCGCGGGAGCGCGCGCGGAAAGGCCTCGTCGTCCCCGTGGACGCGTCGATGGCGTTCGAGGACATGCTCCCGGGCGTGCCCGTGTACCGGACGCGCGTGGGGGACGTGTTCGTCGCGCAGGAAATCAAGCGGCGGGGCGCGGACTTTGGCGGGGAGCCCTCGGGGACGTTCATCTTCCCGGACGAGACGATGTGCCCCGACGGCCCGCTGGCGGCCGCGCTCCTAGTCGGTCTCGTGAAGGAGACGCCCCTCAAGCAACTCGTGGACGCCGCGCCCGCGTACCCGGTCGTCCGCGGGTCGCTTCCGTTCGAGCCCGCTCGGAAGGCCACGCTCCTCGCATCCGTCGGCGAGACGATGGCGGCGCTCGCGCACGACGTGATGACCCTCGACGGTTGGCGGCTGTCGTTCGGGGACGGCTGGGCCCTCGTCCGGTTCTCCGGCACGGAACCGAGGATCCGCGTGACCGCAGAGGCGCGCACGGTCGCCCGCGCGAAGGAATTGTACGACAACGTGTACGCCGCGGTGAAGGGGGTCGTCGCGTGAAGGCGTGGGTCCTCTCCGCGGGGGAGGGCACGCGGATGCGGCCGCTCACCGCGAACATCCCGAAGCCGCTCCTGCCCGTCGCGGGGAAGCCGTTCCTGCGCCACGTCGTCGAGGCGTTGCGGGACGGCGGCGTCTCCGACCTCACGATCCTCATCGGGTGGCAGGCGAAGCGCGTCCGGGAGGCGTTCGGCCGCGGGGAGGCGCTCGGTGTTCGCATCGGGTACGCGGAGCAGGCGGAGCGGCTCGGGACCGCCCACGCGATCGGGCTGGCGAGGGACCATGTCGACGGCCCGTTCCTTGCCCTCAACGGGGACATCGTCCTCACCGCCAAGACCGTGGAAGGCATCCTTGACCTGTACCGGAAGACCTCTGCTCCCGTGGTCGCGGTCGCGGAGTCTCCGAACCCGTCCCAGTTCGGCGTCGTCGACCTGAAGGGTGGGAAGGTCGTCGGGATCGAGGAGAAGCCGAAGCAGCCGAAGTCGAATCTCATCAACGCAGGCGTGTACGCATTCACCTCGGACGTGTTCGGGCTGATCGAGAAAACGCCGAAGTCCCCGCGCGGGGAGTACGAGATTACGGACACGCTGCGGCTCCTCCTCAAGGAGGGCGATGTGTACGCGTTCCGCATGGAGGAGGAGTGGATCGACGTCGGCCGCCCGTGGGACCTCCTGAAGGCGAACGAAATCCTGCTGCGTGGACTGAAGGAAGACATCCACGGGGAAGTCGAGAAGGGGGCGACGCTCGTCGGCCCCGTCGCGATTGGAAAGGGGACGCGCGTCTTGGCGGGCGCGTACGTCCATGGGCCCACAGTGATCGGCGAGGATGGCGAAATCGGGCCGAACTGCCTCATCCGCCCGGCGACGAGCATCGGGAACGGATGCAAGATCGGGAACGCGTGCGAGGTGAAGAACTCCATCATCATGGACGGGACCCACGTGCCCCACCTGAACTACGTGGGCGATTCGATCCTCGGAGAGCGGGTCAACCTCGGGGCGGGGACGAAGATCGCGAATCTTCGGCTCGATGAGCGCGCCGTGCGTGTGGCGGTCAGGGGGAAGGAGGTTGACACCGGGCTCCGGAAGCTCGGCGTGATCATGGGGGACGACGTGAAGACGGGGATCAACGCCTCGATCGACGTCGGGACTGTCATCGGGGAGGGTACGTTCATCGGGATGGGCGCCGTCGTCCGCGGAACGATCGCGCCCCGAAGCCGGATTCACTGAGGCGTGAGATGCGCATTGCGCTCGTGGCCCCATGGTTCTACCCCCATATCGGCGGCGTGGAGAGCCACGTGCGGAGCCTCGCGACGGAGCTGGCGCGGCGCGGACACGACGTCACGGTCCTCACGAGCAACTACGCGCGCCTCCCGGAGCGGGAGACGCTCGACGGCTTTCGTGTGGAACGGGTGCGATGCCTTGGGGTTGTCCTGCGGACGCCGATCACGCCCGCGTTGCGGAAGGCAATCCCGCGCGGCAAGTTCGACGTCGTCCACGCCCATTCCCCCCCGCCGTTGGCCGCGTATTATGCATCTGTCACGTGCGAGAAGACGCGCACCCCGTTCGTCACGACGTACCACTGCGACTACGAGCTGCCAACCGTGCTCGGGCGGTTCCTCGCTGGTATGTACGCGCGCACGTACGGCCAGGCGACGATGGACCGCGCCACGAAGGTCATCGTGAGCACGCAGACGTACGCCGCCACGTCCCGCGCGATTTGGCGGTACAATCCCGTCGTCATCCCGAACGCGGTGGACCACCATCGGTTTCGCCCGGACGTCGACGGCTCACGCATCCGGGCGCGGCTTCACCTCCTCTCGGACGACCGCGTCATCCTGTTCGTCGGCCGCGTCGTGCCGCACAAGGGGATCGAGCACCTCGCCGAGGCCGCGAAGCATGTCCCGGATGCGATGTTCGTGATCGCGGGCGACGGCCCCTTCCTCCCGACCGTCAAGCGGTTGGCGGCAACGTTCGGGGTCGAGGACCGTGTCCTGTTCCCCGGGAAGATTCCGTACCGCGACTTGCCCGCGTACTACGCGGCGTGCGACGTGTTCGTCCTTCCCTCCGTGAGCCGCCTGGAGGCGTTCGGCATCGTGGCGTTGGAGGCGATGGCGACGGCGAAACCCGTGGTCGTCACGGACATCCCGGGGGTGCGAGAGTCCGTCGAGGACGGCGTCGAGGGCCTGCTCGCGGACCCCGTGCACCCGGAGGACTTGGCGGCGAAGATTCGGTGGCTGCTCGACGACGCCGAGCTTCGGGCGACGATGGGGCGAAAGGCGCGGGAGAAGGTGGAGGCACAGTACACGATTGCCTCCATCACGGACGCGGTCGAACAGGTCTATCGCACCGTTGTCGGGGCGGAATGACTAGACGCCGCAAGACTGACCTGCTTCGCCCGCGAACCCCGAGGCTACGGTAGGACCTCGAGGCGAAATGGTTCCCCGTAGTGGTCGTACGCGCGCCACGTGTCCAGCGCGTACGGGTACCCCGTGATGATGTGGATCCGTCCGAAGTGGGAGAACAGCTGGCGGTCCGCGTCCGAGGGGCTGTAGGTCCCCGACGGGTGGGAGTGGATCGTCCCGACCACGGAGAGGTCGATCGGCAACATGTGGAGCTGGAAGATTGCGTGGACGTCCCCGGAGATCGTGCCCGGCAGGAGGAGGATTTCCTCGATCACGCCCTGCTCCGCCCGCAGGATGGCGGCGAATTCCCTCGGATACGTGTCTCTCGACGCCGCCAAGATCATCTCGAGCGTCTTCCCCCGAATCGCGTAGACCTTTTTGGGCAACGCGCTACCTCCGGCGCAACGCCCGCACCGTGAGGGGAGTGAGCCACTCCCGCCTAGCCATAGGCAGCCTTCCGGTGCCGCACATAGTGGACCGTTACCGCCTTCGCAGAAGTATCGACTTCATATATGATGCGATAGTCGCCGACGCGGATTCGGTACAGGCGTTCGGCTCCCGAAAGCTTTGCCGCTTGCCGCGGGAACGGATTCTCCGACAGCCGCTCGGCGACGACGAGCACCCGACGAATCACATCCCTCGGGAGGCGCCGGAGGTCCCTCTCCACGGAGGGCTTGAACGACAGCCTAAACGGAGGCACGCCTCTTCAACCGCCGCCGGATTTCAGCGAGGTCGATGGGCGTTTCCTGCCGCCGCTCCGCCACGACGGCCAGGTCGCGCAGATCCTCCAAGAGTCGTTCGTAATCCTGAATCGGGAGGATGACTGCGGACCGTCTTCCCTTCCCGTCGACCACAAATCGTCCCGCGCGTGCCGTCATCGTATCGACAACGTTCAGCGCATATAAGAGGCTGAGTCCCTCTGTTTCGTGCGCCTACCTCTGGTTGACGAGCTTCTCCTCGATCCGGCGGTAGAAGTCCTCCCGGAACTTCACGAGCTTCGCCCGAGCGTCGGAGCCGCGGAACCGGAGGTCCTCCCGCCCGGTGAGCGCGATCTCCTGCTGCCCGTCGAGCACGAGGAGGCACTCCTTCGGGTTCGCGAGCTTGACGCGCACGGTCGAGGACGCCGGCACGACGGTCGCCCGCGCGGCGGGCTTGAACGGCGCGATCGCGCTGATCACGAGGGCCTCCACGCGCGGGTCCACGATAGGGCCGCCCACGCTCAGGTTGTACGACGTCGAGCCCGTGGGCGTCGCGACGATAATCCCGTCCGCCCGCACGCGTTGCACGAGGGTCCCGTTCAGCAAGATCTCGAAGTCTCGGATTTTCGCGATGTGGGCCGTGTGAATGACCACCTCGTTCGTGCAGTCGTACAGCCGTTTCCCGTCCACGGTCACACGGATCTTGCCCCGCTCCTCGACCGCGTACTCCCCCTTTTCGAGTTTTCGGAGCGCCACGGAGAATTCCTCCGCGGTGACCTCCGTGAGGAATCCCAGGGAGCCGCTGTTGATACCGAGCACGTTGCCGTTCGTCCGCTGAAGCGCCCGCAGCACGGTTCCATCGCCGCCGACCGCGAGGACGACGTCCGCGTCCATCTTCTCGAGGGCGATTCCCTTGCGGCCGAGCGCCTTCGCGATCTCGCCTTCCAAGAGGAGGGTGTGCTTCTTCTCAAGTTGCTTCACGATCGCCTCGGCCGCGGTCCGCGCGTGCGGGATGTTCGGGTTCGCGGTGATGCCGAACTTCACGGAAACACCTCCAGCGCCTTCCGGTCGCCGACCGCGACGAGGTTCGTCCGCGCCTTCAACGTGAGCGGCAGGTCGAGCTCCCGTTTCTCGGGGTCGACGACGGCCCCGCCGGCCTCGCGGACGAGGAGCACCCCCGCCGCGATGTCCATGATCCGGAGTTGGGCGGAGGCGGCGCTCTTCAGGTAGTACATGTCGAACCCGCCGGACGCGACGCCGCACAGGTCGAGGCTTGCGGCCCCGAGGTTTCGGACCCGCCGCGCGGCCTTGGCGATGTCGTACGACTCCGGCTGCGCGTTCTGTCCGAGATAGACGGAGAACAAGGACTCGCGCTCGCGAAAGGGTCTCGTGCGCAGTGGCCTCCCATTGAGCCATGCGCCGCCGCCCTTCTCCGCGTAGTACGTGTCGCCCCGAGGCAAATTCCGCACGAGCGCATGGGAGATCGTCGACAGGCGGTCGTCCCCCACCGCCAGGCTCGTCGCGTACAGCGGGATGCCGCGCACCGCGTTGTACGTCCCGTCGACGGGGTCCAGGACGAGGAGCCGCGAGCCGCCGCGGTCCACGAAACCGGCCTCCTCGCTCAGTACATTCAGGTCCGCGTCGCGGTCGTCGAGGTAGCGCAGCACGGCGTCCTCCGCGACCTTGTCGATCGCCTGCGTCCGCGAGCCGGACGCGTTCGGGCCGACGACGGCGGAGGCATCGCCCCCAAAGGAACGGACGGCCTTCGAGACGGCTTCCCCGAGCCCGGTGAGAAGCTCTTTCACGGCGAAGCGAAACGAGAGGTTCATATTAGCTTTGCGGGCTACGATTGCTTCGCTCGCCATCGGAAGTACATCCCCACGGCGAGGAAGACGACGCCGACGACGAGGACGACGGTCGCGATCGTCGGGGTCTCTCCGTTTCCGATTCGCACGGCCCAGTTGATCCCCACGCCGACCGCGCTCAGAACCCCGCCAACGACGGCGAGCGTGTCCGCGGTCGGACGGGCTTGGGAGGGGGTCGTACCGCCTGCTCC
The DNA here is from genome assembly GCA_016207545.1 of Methanobacteriota archaeon. GTDB lineage: Archaea > Thermoplasmatota > Thermoplasmata > RBG-16-68-12 > EA-27 > EA-27. Next base: position 11,143 of record JACQPO010000082.1, read on the forward strand.
CCCCCTCCTGCATCCCTTGTTGCACGTCCCGAACTGCGCACCTGATTCCATCATGGTTCCGGGGAATCCGGGAGGTGCCGTTCGTGAGGACCCGATCATTCCAAGAAAATCTTATATAGAAGAGCACATCTATTGAGGGCACCAGACTTGGGGGTTTGACCGATGATTCCGACCAGTGGAACGCCAATCTTTGTGCTGAAGGAAGGGACCCGGCGCGAGCGGGGTAAGAGCGCCCAGTTCAACAACATCGCCGCGGCAAAGGCCGTGGCGGACGCGGTCCGCTCGACCCTCGGCCCGCGCGGGATGGACAAGATGCTCGTGGACTCCTTGGGAGACGTCGTCATCACGAACGACGGGGTGACGATCCTCAAGGAGATCGACATCGAGCACCCGGCTGCGAAGATGATTGTCGAGGTCGCGAAGACTCAGGACGAGGAGGCCGGGGACGGGACGACGACCGCCGTGATTTTGGCGGGGGAGCTGCTCAAGAAGGCGGAGGAGCTCATCGAGCAGAACATCCACCCGACCGTGATCGCGCAGGGCTTCCGGATGGCCGCGGACAAGGCACGCGAGGTCGTTGAGGGCGTGGCCACGCCGGTGACGCCGAAGGACTACGACATCCTCGTGAAAATCGCGAAGACGGCGATGTCGAGCAAGGCGTCGAGTGCCCACGCCCCCATGCTCGGAGAGGTGACGGTAAAGGCCGTCACGATGGTCGCTGAGCAGCGCGACCGCCGCTGGTACGTGGACGACGACAACATCCAGGTCACGAAGAAGCAGGGCGGCTCGATCGCGGACACGCAGCTCGTGGAGGGCATCATCGTCGATAAGGAGCGCGTCCACCCGGGCATGCCCCAGCAGGTCCAGGACGCGAAGATTGCCCTCGTCGACGCGGCGCTCGAAGTGAAGAAGACGGAGATCGACGCGAAGATCGAGATCACGGACCCGACGCAGCTGCAGGCCTTCCTCAACGAGGAGGAGAACCTGCTCCGCCGGATGGTCGACCAGGTGAAGCGGAGCGGCGCGAACGTGCTGTTCTGCCAGAAGGGGATCGACGACCTGGCGCAGCACTTCCTCGCGAAGGAGGGCATCTACGCGGTCCGCCGGGTCAAGAAGTCCGACATGGAGAAGCTCGCGAAGGCGACGGGCGGGCGGATCGTCACGAAGCTCGACGAGCTGGCCAAGGAGGACCTCGGCCGCGCGAACCTCGTCTACGAGAAGAAGATCGGCGAGGACGAGATGACTTTTGTGACGGGCTGCAAGAACCCGAAGGCGGTCTCGATCCTCATCCGCGGAGGCACAGAGCACGTCGTCGACGAGCTCGAGCGGAGCCTCGAGGACGCGATCAGCGTCGTCTCCGTCGCGGTCGAGGACGCGAAGTTCATCACGGGCGCGGGCTCCACGGCGATGGAAATCGCCCTCGGGCTTCGGGACTACGCCGCGACCATCGGCGGCCGCGAGCAGATCGCAATCGAGGCGTTCGCGGACGCGGCCGAGGTCGTGCCGCGCACCCTCGCGGAGAACGCCGGCCTGGACCCGATTGACACCCTGATCGACCTGCGGAAGGAGCACAAGAAGGGCAACCAGCACGCGGGCGTGAACGTCTTCAGCGGCAAGGTCGAGGACGCCCGGAAGAACAACGTGCTCGAGCCGATTCGCGTCGGCGTGCAGGCGATCAGCTCCGCGACGGACGCTGCGGTCATGATCTTGCGGATTGACGACGTGATCGCCGCGAAGGCGGGCGGTGGTCCCGGCGAGAAGGGCCCCAAGGGCGGCGACGAGCACGAGGGCGGTGGCGAGGAGTTCTAGGCCCTCCGGGACTGCCTCCCCGCCAGAGCCGCCTCGGACGGGATGGTCACGATGAGCGGCGAGCGAGAACGCGCCCCGGCACCAGCGACGGAAGCCCCTCCGGAGACGGAGGAGGTCGCCCGCCTGCGCGCGGCACTCGAGGCGGCGGGCCAACGGGCAGAGGAGCTTCTCGACCAAGCCCGGCGCGCCCAGGCGGATTACGAGAACCTCCTGAAGCGGACGGCTCGCGAGATTGAAGAGGCGCGGGAGGTCGCGAATGAGGCCCTGCTCGCCTCCCTCCTCCCCGTCCTCGACGACTTCGACCACGCCGTCGCGGCGCTGCCCGGGAATTCCGTCCCGGGCGTCCGCCTCCTGCACGAGAAGTTGTGGAAGGTGCTTCAGGACGCGGGGCTCGAGGCGATCGCGCCCGCGGGCCAGCCGTTCGACCCGTTCGACCACGAGGTCGTCGAGCAGGCGAACGATGCGGACTTGGCGGACGGAACCGTGAAAGAGGTCGTACAGAAGGGATACCGGTACCGCCGGCGCCTCGTGCGTCCGGCGAAGGTCATCGTGGTCAAGCGAGGTGAGTGAACATGGCGAAAATCATCGGCATCGACCTCGGGACGACGAATTCCGAGGCGGCGTACATGGAAGGCGGGCAGCCGAAGATCATCCCGAGCGCGGAGGGGTCCACGTACGGGGGCAAGATGTTCCCGTCTGTGGTCGCCTTCACGAAGGACGAGCAGATCCTCGTCGGCGAGCCCGCGAAGCGGCAGGCGGTCCTGAACCCCGAGCGCACGATCATGCAGATCAAGCGCAAGATGGGGACGGACTACAAAGTCGCGATCGACGGGAAGGCGTACACCCCGCAGCAGATCAGCGCAATGGTGCTCCGGAAGATCAAGGCGGATGCGGAGCAGTTCCTCGGGGAACCCGTGACCCAGGCGGTCATCACGGTCCCCGCGTACTTCAACGATAACCAGCGACAGGCGACGAAGGACGCTGGCCAGATCGCGGGCCTCGAGGTGCTCCGGCTCGTGAACGAGCCAACCGCGGCGGCCCTCGCGTACGGGCTGGACAAGGAGAAGGAGGGCAAGATCTGCGTCCTCGACCTCGGCGGCGGCACGTTCGACGTCACCCTGATGGAGATGGGCGAGGGCGTGTTCGAGGTCGTCTCGACGAGCGGGGACACGCAGCTCGGCGGCCTGGACATGGACAACGCGCTCATCGACTGGCTCGCGCGCGACTTCGACGCGAAGCACGGCGGGAGCCTCCGGAACGACCGCCAGGCGATGCAGCGGATCCGGGACGCGGCGGAGAAGGCGAAGATTGAGTTGAGCAGCACGGTGAACACGACGCTCAACCTCCCGTTCCTCACCCAGCGGGAGGGGAAGCCGCTCCACCTAGAGATCTCCCTGACGCGGGCGAAGCTCGAGGAGCTCATCGAGCCCGTCCTCGCCCGCCTAGAACCGCCGATCCGGCAGGCGTTCAAGGACGCGGACTGGCAGTACGGGGAGGTCGACCACGTGATCCTCGTCGGTGGCCCGACCCGCATGCCGATCGTGCGCGATCGGTTCGAGCGCGTCCTCGGCCGGAAGGCCGCGCGCGGCGTGGACCCGATGCAGTGCGTCGCCCTCGGCGCCGCGATCCAGGGCGCGATCCTGTCCGGGGAGATTAAGGACATCCTGCTCCTCGACGTGACGCCCCTGAGCCTCGGGGTGGAGACCCTGGGCGCCGTGTTCACGAAGCTCATCGAGCGGAACACGACGGTTCCGACCCGCAAGTCGCAGGTCTTCTCCACGGCCGCGGATGGGCAGACGACGGTGGAGGTCCACGTCCTGCAGGGCGAGCGGCCGATGTCGGGGGACAACACGAGCCTCGGGAAGTTCTACCTCACGGGCATCCCGCCCTCGCCGCGCGGCGTCCCGCAGATCGAGGTCACGTTCGACATCGACGCGAACGGCATCCTGACCGTGACCGCGAAGGACCTCGGCACGGGGAAGGAGGAGAAGCTGACGATCGTCGCGCCCCACCGGATGTCCGGGGACGAGATCGACAAGGCGATTCGGGAGGCGGAGAAGCACGCGGAGGAGGACCGGAAGCGCCGCCAGCTCGCGGACCTGAGGAACGAGTCCGACGCCCTCCTGTACTCCACGGACAAGATGTTGAAGGAGCTCGGGGAGAAGGTGACGGAGGGTACGCGGAAGGCCGTCGAGGCCCGCATGGAGGAGCTGAGGGACGCGCTCAAGACGGACGACTACCCGAAGATCAAGAATGCGTTCGAGATCCTCCGCGCGGAGAGCCAGAAGATCGGGATCGAGGTGTACCAGAAGGCGCAGGCCGCGCCGCCGCCCCCCGAGGCCCCGCGGGACGAGCGCGCCGGCGGGGACGACGTCGTCGACGTGGACTACGACGAAGTGAAGAAGGACTAGGGGGCGCCGGTCGTGCCCGCCCGAACCGGCGTGAAACGCGACTACTACGAGGTCCTCGGCGTCTCCCGCGAAGCGTCCGCAGACGAGATTAAGCGCGCGTACCGCCGCCTCGCGATGCAGTTCCACCCGGACCGCGTGCCCGCGGAGCGGAAGAAGGAGGCGGAGGAGCGGTTCAAGGAAATCAGCGAGGCGTACGAGGTCCTCGCGGACGAACAGAAGCGCGTCCTGTACGACCGGTACGGGCACGCGGGCGTGGAGCAGCAGGTGTGGGGCGGTCAGGGGTTCGACTGGTCCCGCTTCACCCGATTCACGGACATCGAGGATTTGTTCGGGGAGGACGTCCTCCGGGATTTCCTCGGCGGGTCGATCTTCGACCAATTCTTCGGCCGGCGCCAAGGGGCCCAGCCCCGACGGGCTGCGGACCTTCGGTACGACTTGGAGATCGACCTCGAGGACGTCGTGCGCGGAACCCGGAGGACGATCGACGTCCCGCGTGTCGTCGCCTGTCCGGCCTGCCGGGGAACGGGCGCGGAAGGCGGCAACGTCGTCCGGTGTCCCCAGTGCAACGGGTCCGGCCAGGTGAGCCAGGTCCAGCAGCGCGGCTACACGCGGGTCGTCACGATTGGCACGTGCCCGCGCTGCAACGGTCGCGGTCAGTGGCTCGAACGGCCGTGCGCGCGGTGCAACGGGTCGGGCGCGCGCCACGAAACGTCCGTCCTGACCGTGGACGTTCCCGTTGGCGCCCGGGACGGGATGCGGCTCCGGCTCGCGGGGCGGGGGGAGGCGGACCTGCGGGGCGGCCCGCCGGGAGACCTGTACCTCGTCCTCCACGTGCGCGAGCATCCCGTGTTCCGCCGCCAGGGGAACGACCTCGTCTTGGACCTCCCGGTGACGGTCGCCCAGGCGTCCCTGGGCGCGGACGTCGACGTGCCGACGCTCGACGGCACTGCCCGCCTCCGGATTCCCGCGGGGACGCAGACCCACACGTTCCTCCGGCTCCGCAGGAAAGGGTTGCCGGACGTGGAGGGCGGACCGCCGGGGGACCAGCTCGTCCGCGTCCTCGTCGTGACGCCGACGAACCTGACCCCGGAGGAGCGGCGGTACTTCGAGCGGCTGCGGGAACTCGAGGAGATGCCGCGCCGAAAGGGGATCTTCTCGCGGTTCCGACCCTAGGGAAGCGGGATCCGCGCGAGGGTCGAGACGAGCAGGATGACGCTGTAGAAGGCGAGCAGGCCGCCGACCGCGGTCAGGATGATCACCGCGTCCTTGACGAGAAGGGATTTCGTTTCGGGGTCGATGGTCGGGGCCCCCGCGCTCGCAGATTTGTATCCGAATCGCGCTATAAAGCGTCTGCGGTCGGATTCTCGAAATGCCTCCGGAGTCCGGGGTGGACGGAACGTTCTTCCCCCGCGGAACGCTTCGTCGCCTCCGTGCGGAAGGTCGTCGGCATCCTCACGGAGGACTTCCGGCTGTACCACGATCTCGTGACCGCCCTCAAGGCGCGGGACGTCC
>JACQPO010000072.1 GCA_016207545.1 Methanobacteriota archaeon
GAGGCCGACGGACCGCATGCTCGACCTCGGCTGCGGACCGGGGAACCTCGCGTTCGCCGCGACGCACCACGTGGCCCGAGGGTCCGTCTTGGGGATCGACCTCGCGGAGGGCATGGTGAACTTCGCGACCGCCAAAGCGGGGAAGCTGGGACTCCCGAACGTTCGCTTCCACCGGATGGACGGCCGCCGCCTCGATTTGGAGCCAAGTCGGTTCGAGGTCGTCCTCTCCTCCTTTGGGATTCCGCTCTACGGCCACGCTCGGTGCTTCTCGGAGGCGTGGCGCGTGTTGCGGGACGGGGGCCGCTTCGCGTTCTGCGAGTGGTCCGGCAAGGGGACCGACGTCGGTCGCGCGTTCTTCGCCACGATGGCGACGTTCCGGCCGCGGCGGTTGCCGGAGGAGATCCATCAGCTCCTCGATGCGCGGCGGGTGTTGCGCGAAACGGGCGAACCGGCGGAGATGTCGCAGCCCGAGGTCGTCGCGCGGAAGCTCGCGGCCCTCGGATTCTGGGACGTGCGCCCCTCGACGGAGACCCACCGCGTCCTGTTCCCTTCCCCAGACGCGTACATCGCCCGGATGACTGCCTGGGGGGACAACGAGCGCGAGTTCCGTGCACTGACGCAAAGCGCTCGCGACGCCTTCCGGCGGGATTTCGCGAAGCGGGTGGCCCCATTCGTGACGGAGCACGGGCTCGCCGTCACGCAGGAGGTCAACTACTTCTCCGCGCGGAAGTAGGATCACCACGCGAGCCCGAAGTGTTCGGGCCGGCGCACTTCCTTCGGCTCTCCCTCCACCGCCAACGTCGTGATCCGCGGTTCTGCGCGGGCGAAGTCCTCGAGCGTGAGCTGGTTCGGCGGCACGGGGCGGAACCAGCCCGCCTCCCCGGTCTCCCGCCGCGTGATCAGGAGGCCTTGGCGGCGCTGCTGGAACCGGAGGGCGCGGTCCGCGGATTCGTACAACGCGCGACGGACGCCACGGCGGCGGTGCAACTTCGCGAGCCCCGCGTTCGTCGCGACCGTGATCGTCCCGTGGCGGGCGGTGACCTCGCGCACGGCGCGGAGGGACCGCAGGAACAGCTGGTGGGCCTCCCCGTACGGCACGTCCTCGTCCAGGTACAACTCGGGGAGGCACGACAGGACGACGAGGCGAGCGCCGGACTCCGCGACGACGTCCTCGAGCCGGTCGATGACGAGGGTCGCCATCTGGTGACACGTGAACGCGCGCGCGACGCGGATGCGGGGGAGCACGTCGAGCCGCTCCAACCCGACGCGTTTCGCGAGGCGCACGATTCCGTGAGGGTCCACGCTGTTCCCGCCGTCCACGAACACGACGTCGGAGTCGAGCTCCGCCACGCACCGCACGCACAGGAGGGTTTGGAGCTGGAACACGAAGTCGGAGCCGCTGTCCACGAACGTCAGCCGTGCAGGGTCGAACGGGCCGAGCAGGTCATCGAGGACGGGGATGCCCGTCGTGAGGACGGGGACGGTAACGACTTCCGGGATCTGTCTAAGGGTCGTGGTCGTCGTCACGGAACTCCTCCCCAGGAGAACGAACGGATGGATGGGACGCGACTTAGCGCGGAGCGGGGGAGGGGGGCGAAAGTACGCACCGCCAATCCTGCTGAGGCTCGCGGAACGGATTATGCGGAAGGCGGGACGGGGTCGGCTAGCGGCCCCGAAGCCGTTCCACGTCCGCGCGGTCTTGGAGGGTCCCCCGGGCGAGCTTGCGCCGGATGAGGTCCTCTTGGGAGATCACCGGAAGGATCATCCGAAGAAATCGCCACCGGGGACTCCTGCGCCGCAGTCGGTTGAACCGATCGCGCGGTTCCAGGAAGAAATCGAGGCGCTATCCGGACGCGGTGTACTTTCGGTGGCCGCGCGGTGCGGGTTCGCGTTCGAACGCCCTTCGAATCACGCCTATGGCCAAGGGAGCGGGGGTAATTCGCCTTGCCGCGGCCTAGGGAGGCGGTGGGGGCGGGGGCGGGGCTGCCGGCGGCGTTGGCGGTGCTGCCGAAGGTTCGGGAGGGGGCGGGGGCGGCACTGGCGGTGTCTGCGTCGCATGGATGCGCCACGCGCCCCGTCGTTTCGCGGTGCGAATCGCGAGCGTTTGCACGAGGCCGCCCACGACGAACACGATTGCACCGGATCCGATCGCGAGTCCGCCGTCGTTCATCGCGAGGAAGACGCCCGCGCCGAGGAGGAATCCGCCGACGAGCGACGTCACGATCCCGATGAGCTCCTCGACGAAGTAGTATGCGACCGCGAATACGACGAGGAGGACGAGGATCGCGACGATCACGGCCGTGTCCTGCGCGCTCTGGTCCAAGACGGGGTTCGGGTTCATCGCGCGATATGCGAGGATTGCCGGGATGGCGGCCGCGATGAGGGCAAGCGCGATCTTTATGAGGTAGTTGAACAGGATGCTCCCGAGCACGGCGCCGATCATGGACAGCACGAGCGCGACGACGTACCCGCTGGACGCGTAGAAGCCGCCGATCAGGTACCCGACGGTGCCGCCGAGGATCGCGCCGACGAGGGACATGAACGGCGTCCACAGTTTTCGCCCGAGGAACGCGAGCGCGAAGCCGACGAGGACGAGCAGGATGCCGATGATGGCGAGCGTGCTGGGGTTGATCGCCAGTGGGGACGCCATGGGGCCGAAACGATGGAGGGGCTGCGCTAAAGGTTTTGTGGTCCCGCCATCGAAATCCCCGAGACACGCACGTCGTCAACCTTTTACCGCCACGACGAGCTAAGGTGGGGGCCGTGAAGGTCGTCATCCTGGACGGGTTCGTGGACGAGCCCTCGAACTTCGGCGTGCCGCCGTTCCTCTCCCCGTATCCGCGCTACCTCGCGGGCGCCGTCGCGGACGCGGGCCACGCGTGGGAGTACGTGACGATCGAGCAGGTGCGGAAAGGCCGGCCGCCCCGTGGCGATCTGCTCGCGATCATCTCGGGTCCGATTGTCCCGGGCAAGTACCTGCGCGGGATGCCAATCAGCGAGAAGGAGCTCCTGTTCCGAGCGGGGAACTGGGAGGGCGTGTCCGTCCTCGGCGGCCCGCTCGCCCGCTTCCGGTACTACGACGACAACCTCGTGGAGGCGTTCGACTTCATCGCGATTCGCGAATTCGACGCCGCCGTGTACGACTACCTGACGCGGGGCGAGTTCACGAACCGCGACCGCACGATGGAGGAGAGGGACCGGTGGGCGCTCCTCGGCGCGGACGTCATCCGGTCCCACTCCGACTACCCGGACCCGCTCATCCTCGAACTCGACACGAGCAAGGGGTGCGTGCGGTACCTGAAC
>JACQPO010000073.1 GCA_016207545.1 Methanobacteriota archaeon
ACCGCAGGGACGTCCGCCGCAAGTGCAGAGAGATCTGCTGCACCTGCAGCGCACTCCGCTACGACTGCGGCAGACCGTGCGGGAACCTCGTCCCTACCGCCAACGGTCACTGGACGACGAGCTCGAAGCCGCCCGCGTCGTAGATCAGCGGGAAGTAGCCGCGGGCGTGCGCGGTCTTCCGCATCTTCACGACGCTGAGGTACAGGTTCACGTTGCGGTCCTCGCGCCGCAAGTCCAGGTGGACGATCCCGTCGGACAGGAAGTCCTCCCCGTGGCGGGCGAACTTGTCGCTGTCCTGCTCCATCTCCGTGATGAGCATCGAGGTGATCCCGAGTTCCCGCAGCCACTCGAACATGTGGAACAGGTCCTCCCGCGCATCCTCGAACTTGCCCATGACCTCGAGGACGGGGAGGGAGTCGATCACGAGGACGGAGATGTCCGCGGTCTTGTCGAGGTTCTCGATGTACATCCGGAACACCTCGATCCACGACTTGTTCGACAGCTGGCGCAGCTTCTTCCGGATCAGGCTCAGGTCGAGCACGCTGAACCTCGGCTCCAGGCCGGTCGTGTCCATCCCGAGCCCGCGCATGTTCCCGAGCAGGGATTGCGCGCTCTGCTCGAGCGTGACGTACACGGCCCCCCGCCCCTCGTGCTTCGCGTTGTGGTACAGGACGTGGAACGCGAGGGACGACTTCATCGTCCCCGGCTTGCCGGCGAGGAGGACGACGTGGCCCTGCGGGATGCCGCCCTGGAGCTGTTCGTCCAGGCCGCGGACGTACGTGCGGATCCGTTCCTCCGTCATGGTCCTCGCGCGGATGCCGGCGTACGTCACATAGACCTTTCGAGCACGTTATCTGGCGGTGGACTGACCGGAGGCCGCGACGAGGCCCAGGATCCCGCTGAGGACGACGAGGAGGGAACCGGGGGTGCTCGGGCCGACGAGGAGGAGCGCGATCCCGATGACGACGTTCACGATCCCGCCGACCCGGTAGCTCCGCCCGTACACGAGGAGGGACCCGACGATTGCGGCGAGGCCCAGGATCGCGCGCACGCCCGTCTGCAGGAGCCACACGAGGACGTCCGAGTTTTCACGGGGTAACCGGAGGCCGATCATAACGAGCAGCGCGCCGAGGAGGCCGAGGAGGAGCGCGAGGAGGGCGAGCAGGCGCCGTTCCGACACGGAACGCGCGGACAGGGCCGCCCCTATTTCATCGTATCGCGGCGAAAATCAACCCTTCTCGAGTCCTGCAAGGGCGAAGATGCCGTCCGGCCGACCCCCGTGCGCGGGGGAGCCGCGGACCATGCGCACGGTCCGGAACGCCTGCCGCAGCCCCCCGCGCTCTGCGGCCGCGACGCCCTTCGCGTTCACGGCGGGGAGGGAAAATGCGCAGGGCGCGTCGACGAGGCCGAGCATTGCGTTCAGGAGCGCCTCCGCCTGCGCCGCCCGCTCCGGCGCGCACACGAACGGCCCGATCTCGCACGACTCCCCGCTCGTGTTCCCGAACGCGTACGTGACGATGTCTCCGCCGTCGTCGAGGACGAGGGACGACTTTGGAAACTCGTGGAGGAGGCGTCGAAGGAGCCGCGAGCGGTCCGCGCCGAAGTATTCGCGGTCGAGCCGCGCCATCCCCTCGAGGTCGTCCTCCCGCGCGAGCCGGACGCCGGGGACGCCCCAACCTTCGGACCGGCCCGCGTAGCGGCGGTTCTCGAACTCCTGGCGGAAGCCGAGCCGTTCGTAGAACGGGATGACGTGCGTGTACGCGTTCAAGCGCACGCTCTCCACGCCCCGCGCCTCCGCGAATGCGAGTGCAGCCTGCATCACGGTTTCGCCGACGCCTTTCCTCCGCCACGCGGCGTCGACGATGACGGCGCCCACGTACGCGAGGGGCCCGTACGTGACCGTGGCCGTCATGCCGATCCGCTCCGCGCGGGATTCCGCGACGAACACGCCATCCGGCTCCAGCGCGAGGAGCCGCTCGAAGTCCGCAATCGTGTACCCCCACGACTCCGTGTCCGTGAGCGCGATTGCCCACGGGATGTCCTCGCGCGTCAGCGTCCGGACGCGGACTTCGCCCGCCATCGCTCCACCCGTTGCGTGAGCTCCTCTTCCTCGTCGCACTCGTGGTACCCGTACGTGATGTACTTCTTCTCCCGCCGCAAGTTCTTGTACGCGCATGGGCCGTGCTCGTCGTCCTCCTGCCCGTACCACTTGTCGCAATCCTTGCACAGATGGCGCTGCGGGAGCTGCGCCTGCAGCTCCGGGATCACATTCCCCAGAACCGGTCCTCCTTCCGTTTGATTGCGAAAATTTCCTCGAGCGCTTCCCGCTCGTCCCGCGATAACTCCGCGGACGAGAGGGCCTTGGCATCCTGCTCCGGCATCACGTTGTACAGCACGTCCCCGGGTTCAATCTGGCGGCCGACCGTGACGCCCTCGATTGCGACCGCGATCTCCTGCCCCATCCGCGCCTCGTCGAGGGTCTGCTCCCCGCTGCGAATGGACCGGATGCGCCCCACTTCGCGCCCGTCGTGTCGCATGAGCATCTGCGCCGGGCGAATGCGACCCGCGAGCACCCGCACGCCGACGATCGCCGGTTTGCTCACGCGGAACACGTGGTCCGCGAGGAGGAGGATCTTGCCCGGGTACACGATCTCACGCCGCGCCTGCTCCTCGAGTTCCCTTTTCCGCTTCTCGACCCAGGTCCCGTAGTCCTCGAGGAGGCCGTAGATGACGGTGTTCGAGAGCACCTCGACGCCGGGGGTCTTTGCGAGCTCCTCGATCGCGTCGGGCAGCAGGCCGACGTTGAACGAGAGGACTGCGCGGTGGAGCGGGTTCGGGATCGTTGCGGCGTCGACGACGTCGCGTCGGCTCACGGGACCGATGCGGGCGGCGCGGATCGGGATGTTGAGGGACTTGCACTCGAACGCGAGCGCCTCCAGGCTGCCGAGCGCGTCCGCCTTCACGACGACGCCCTCGTCCGCGGTCTCCACCTTCACCGCGGTCTCGCGAGCGACCTCCTCGACGACGGGGGACGGTTCCCCCGTCACGACGCGGATCGGCGCGCCCGCCATCGCGCCCTCGATGTCCGCGGCCACGACCTTCACGCCCGCCGCCGCGCTCACCTCCTTCACGGAGTCGAACCGGTCCTGCGGGTCGCGGATCTCGTCGAGCGGCTTCGGCTTGAGGACCGCGCGGATGCGGGTCACGATTGGTGCGCCCGTGCTGCCCACGACGATCGTGTCGCCGCGGCTCATCGTGCCCTTGTAGATGATCACGTCGAGCGTCGTGCCGTGCCCCTTCTCCTCTTTCACCTCGAGGATCGTCCCCTCCCCGGGCCCTTCCTCCGTCCGCAGCTGCTCCTCGAGGAACCGCTGTGCGAGCCCGATGAGGACGAGGAGCAGGTCCGCAATGCCCTCTCTGCGCTTCGCGCTCGTGGGCACCATCGCGATTGTCGTCGAGAAGTCCGTGACCCGGTCGTACCGTTCTGCGGAGAACCCCTGTTCGTAGAACTTCGCGGCGAGGTCGTACAGCCGCTCGTCGAGCGCGGCGACCGCCGCGGGTGGCTGCTCCGCGACGGATGCGACGAACGCCATCCGCTCGTGCTTACGCCATCCGGGGATGACGTCGATCTTGTTCGCGGCGACGACGAACGGGGTCTTGTGTTGCTTCAGGATTCGAATCGATTCCACGGTCTGCGGCCGGAAGCCCTCGTTGAGGTCCACGACGAGGACGGCGAGGTCCGCGAGCGCTCCGCCGCGAGCGCGCAACGTCGTGAACGCGTGGTGCCCCGGCGTGTCGATGAACAGGAGCCCCGGGATCTTGAACGAACGGCCCTTGACGAGGTCGCCGCACACTCGGAGGATTGCCTCGAGCGGGACTTCCGTCGCGCCGATGTGCTGCGTGACGCCCCCGGCTTCGCGGGCTGCAACGGCGGTGCCGCGGATCGCGTCGAGCAGACTCGTTTTCCCGTGATCGACGTGGCCGAGCACGGAGACGATCGGCTGCCGAATCATAGACAGGCCGCAGAGAGTCGGCGGCTATTTTAGGCTTCGGGCATCGCTTGGCGGCGCTTGCTCCGCGAGGTTAGAATCGAATCGAGAGACAGCTTACGCCCCCACCCCCTTTCTCGAACTCGGTGATCGAAACCTCGACGACGTCGAACCCCGAGTCCTCGAGCAGGGTGCGTGTCTTCGGATACCCGACGGGCATCATCACGCGATCTCCGACCGCGAGGCAATTCGCGGCCCGTGGCTCCGCCTCTGGCACGACGAGTGTTTCAAGGCCGCCGAGGATTCGACCGTCGAAGTGTCCCGGTCGGAAGAGCACGCGGTCCCCGCCAAGGTACGCGCAAACGGACTTCAGATGCAAAGCTCCCCGGATGCGGATGGGGACGACCTCGTGGCCCTTCGGCAGGAGGGCCCGGAGCTGTGCGGCGCCGGCGGAGTTCGTTCGCTTGGAGAGCCCGACGAGAATTCGGTTGCCGATCTGGAGGACGTCGCCTCCCTCGAGACGGGCGGGAGGTTCGATGTCGGCGACCCGCTTGTAGGGGACGAGCGCCCGTCGAACCGCGCGCTCTTCGCCCTCTCGTGTTCGGACGCCGAGGCGGCCGACGATTGCTCGGTCGCCGACGACGATGGCCGGATCTTCCACGAAGACGCAATCCGGATACGCGTCGTCCGCAGAGATCCGAATAAGCTGGAGTCCTAATTCTTGCAGTCCTCGGCAGTATTCGTCGTGCTGCCCCCGCGCGCGTTCCACGTCGACCCGCTCGTTCGTGGTGCGTACGCATTCGTCGTACGTGTCCGGGACGTCCCGTACGACCGCGAACCGGAACCGCGTCCGTTTCCTATCCGTGGATCCACGCGTCTTGGGACCGCTCATATGCGTGAATCTCGTCGGGGCGGAAGAACAGGGCCGCCTCGCGTTTCGCGCTCTCGAGGGAGTCGCTCCCGTGGATGACGTTCCGGCCGATGCTGAGGCCAAAGTCCGCGCGGATCGTCCCCGGCTCCGCCTTCACCGGGTCCGTCGCCCCCATCGTCTTGCGCACGACGGCGACCGCGTTGTCGCCTTCCCACAACATCGCGACCGTCGGTCCGGAGGTCACGTACTCCACGAGCCCCTCGAAAAACGCCTTGCCCTTGTGCTCCGCGTAGTACTCCTCCGCGAGCGCCTTTGAAATACGCACCATCTTGAGCGCCACGAGCTGCAGGCCGCGGTTCTCGAACCGTCGGACGATCTCGCCCACAAGGCCTCGCTGGACGCCGTCGGGCTTGATGAGGACGAAGGTGCGCTCCCGCACGGGGTCACGCCTCCTTCGTCGCCTTCGCCTTCTTCGCCTCCTCGTCGAGCCAGTCCTTCAGGAGCTTCTTCACGGCGGCGGTGTCGAGGAACGCGACATACTCTCTCAACTCGACCGCCGTGAACTTCCTCGCGTGCCGCTTCCCGTACCACAGGGCGAGCGCGTTGCGGAGCGGCGCCGACTCGGAGAACTCGCGGAACCGGCGCCCGATTTCCGTGGCGGATAGGCCGGGGCCGAGCCTCCGGTCGATGAGGTCGTGGACCGCCTGCGGGATGTCCTTCCCCTTCGGCATCTGGATCTCGAACTCCACGGCGACGGGCGCTTCCTCGTCGGCGACCCCCGCCACCTCGAGCCGTGCCTCCTCCACCGCCAACCCTTTCGCGCGCGCCTTCGCCTGCACCGCGGCGCGGGTCCACGGGACCGTCCGGGGCACGCGGCGGAGGTCGAGGAGGTTCTTCTCGCACTTCGAACTGCAGAAGAAGAACACCGTGCCGTCCTTCCGGACGAACATCTTGCCCGTGCCCGGTTCGATCTCGTTCCCGCAGAACGAGCACACGCGCTTCGTCGGCATGCCTACCTCACGCTGAGTTTGCGCGCCTCGCGCGCGGTCTCGCGGAGCATGAGGACGTCCCCGAGTTGCACCGCGCCCTTCACGTTGCGCGTGATGATGCGTCCCTTGTCGCGGCCGTCGAGGACGCGCACCTTGACCTGCACGGCTTCGCCCGTCATGCCCGTGCGGCCGACGACTTCGACGACTTCGGCGGGGATGCCTTCCTCTTCCGGCATGGTCTCCTCACTTCTTGAGCGCCCGGAGCTTGCCCGTCAACTCGTCGAGCATCGGCTTCGCCTTGCCCGGGTCGAGGATTGCGACGCTTGCGGTCGCCTTCCCGAGCCCCGACGCGACGCCGAGCTCCTGCTTGCTCGTGACGTACGCGTACGGCACCGCCTTCTCCTCGCACAGCAACGGCATGTGGGCGAGGATCTCCTCCGGACTGACGTCCTCCGCCATCACGACGAACTGCGCCTCGCCCCGCTCGACGAGCTTCGTGACCTCGTTCGTGCCCTTGCGAAGCTTGCCGCTGTCCCGGGCGAGTTCGACGATCTGGTACGTCTTGTCGACGAGTTCCTTCGGCGTCTCAAAGCGAACGTAAATCGGCTTGGCCATGGTTCCTGACCTCCTTCGGTTCTTGCGAACCTCATCAGTCACGGGTTCGGAGGGGCTTCGGAACCGAGCAAGGCTATTAAAGCCTTCGCTCGTAGACGGTCGCCAACTCACGGCTTCTTCGCTTCAAGCAGGCGTCGGATGACCTCGAAGAATTCCGGTCGCGTGTCGCGGATCGTCGGGCGGAACTCCCGCGCGACGTCGAGGTGGCGCAGGTCCACGTCCGCCGCCACGACCTGCTCGTGGTGGTCCTTCGCCCTCCCGAGGTCCTCGCCCCGCGGCCCGATCGCTTGGGTGCCGCCGGAGAACACCTGGTTCAGCTCCGTGCCGACGAGGTTCGCGTATAACACGTACACGGCGTTCTCGATCGCGCGCGCGGGGAGGACCGCGTCGAAGAACTTCCGGCTCGTGTGGGGTGCCGCGCTGATGGCGGCGATCACCTCGGCCCCCGCGAGCACGAGCGCCTTCGTCAGCTCGGGGAAGAACATGTCATAACAGATGAGGAGCCCGATCTTCCCGATCTTCGTGTCCGCGAGGACGAGCTCGCTCCCACGGCCGAAGTAGACGTTCTCCTCGAACGGCCCGAAGTTCGCGAGGTAGATCTTCCGGTACGCCCACGTCGCCCCGTCCGGCGCGACGAGGACGGACGCGTTGTACAGCGTGCGTTCCGTCTCCTTGAGGGGCATCCCGAACACGACGTGCGTGCCGTTCTCCGCCGCCAATCGCTGGACCGCCTCGACGCTCGGCCCATCGATCGGCTCCGCAAGCCGTGGAATCGCGTCGCGCGCCATGTACCCGCTCAGGTACAGCTCACCGAACAGCGTGAGGTCCGCCTCGGCCTCCCCGAGCACCTTCCCCATCTTGCGCAGGTTGTCCTCCTTCTTGCCGACGGAGGGCTCGAGTTGCGCGAGGATGGCCTTCACGAGCTCGCCTCCGGAGCTCGCGCGGCGAGCACGCGTTCCTTCATGACGCGCACCCCCCAATTCGAGAAATAGTAACCGATGCCGAGGAACAGGACGAGCCACACGAGCCGCAGGCCAACGGTCGCGGTGAGTCCGCTCCACGGCGTGCCGTCCCAGAAGTACGGAATCAGGAGGAACAGCGCGCCCCCGAGGACCACGCTCCAGCCGACGACGATCTGCCACGGATACGGGACGTGCGCGACCTCGGCCTCCCGACCGCACCGCTCGCACCGGTTCCGCTCCACGCGGGATTTCATGCTCACATGGTGGCAATTCCCGCAGTAGACGAGCTTCACGCATCCCGCGAGAGGCCCGCGCGACTTAAAGGCTCCGCCGCGAAGCAACCTTTATCTCGAAATGGGCGGTAGCCGCCGCGGCGCTCCCGTAGTCTAGTCCGGTCAAGGATTGGGGCCTCTCGAGCCCCCGACGCGGGTTCAAATCCCGCCGGGAGCACTCCCTCTCGAGGCATGGCCTAACAACCTCGATACCTTTATCGTCGCGCGAGCGCGATACCCCCTCGTCGGGACGGCCGGTTGTCCTGGGGGGTTGAGGGGATGCGGGACCATCTCTTGCTTCAGCGTGGCGGGCAGATCCGTCGGGAACGCTTTCAGCTCGCGTCGGTAGTTGCGGCGCTCCTTGCCATCGTGTTGGCGACGAGCGCGGTGCTCGCCATCCCGGGACCGACTCTTGCCGAGCCGACGTTCCCGGAGTCGATGCCCACGATTTTGCCCATCACGACACCGGACTACATGCGGTACGTCCAGGTGAACAACTTCCGGTTCGATCCGCTGGCGGCGAAGCCCGACATCCCTCCGGGACTCCGCTACGAAACCGTTCCCCGCGATCAGCCGGGCTACTACATCGTGCAGTTCAACGCACCGGTCCGGCCGGAGATGAAGGTGGCGTTGGAGAGCACGGGCATCAGGATCCTGTACTACGTCAACTACAACGCGTTCGTCGTCCGCGCGGATGGCGCGATGATCGAGCGCGCCCAGACGTTTTCCTTCTTCCGGTGGGCCGGCGTATTCGAACCCGCCTACAAGCTCAGCCCTCGGTTGTCGGAGCACTACGACGCACTGCTCGCGGAGGCGATGGAAAAGAACCGTGAAGTCGTATCCGGAGGCGTCGCGGTTTCCAGTGCCGAGAACCCGTCCCCAAGGCTTTCGTCCCCGGGGAGTGACACGATACGGCCGCCCTCCGCGGGCGATTCTCCGCCCGCACAGGCACGCGGGTCCTCGCCCGCGACGGGAGCGACGACCCGATCGGGCCCCGTCTCCTCCCTCGATTTCCTCAAGGGCAGGGTCCGTCCGGACGCGCGCCTTCCCGTCCTGATCCTCACGTTCGAGAAGACGTGGGTGTCTTCCGTCGCTCGGGTCGTTTCCCAGATTGGCGGGACCGAGGTCGCCACGTTCGCGGGGGGCATGTTCGGGACCGTACGTGCGGAGGTCGATCGATCCGCGTTCGCGCGACTCGCTCGGCATGCGGGCGTGATGTGGATCGATCGGGAGACGCAGCCGTACGTGTTCAACGACATCGCCCGATGGGTTATCCAAAGCGCAGACGGCTCCACGTTCGCGACCCCCGTGCACGACCAGGGGATCTATGGCACGGGGCAGATCGTCACGGTCGGGGACACGGGCATCGACTTCGAGCACGACGCGTTCGAAGACCCGTCCGTTCCGGCGCCCGGCCCGGGGCATCGGAAGGTCACGGACTACTATGTGCCGGGCAACGCGGGGGGCGACGGATCGGACCAGGGAATCAACCATGGAACGCACGTGTCGGGTACCGTCGCGGGGGACGACGGAACGTGGGGCGTGTACGACGGGACCCCGGACGGATCGAACGGCGCCTCGGGGCCGCACGACGGGCAAGCGTTCGACGCGACCCTGCAGGTCCAAGACCTTTCCACGGACGGGTCCGGCATCTACCCGCCGTTTCCCTTCAACGACTTGTACCAGAAGGCCCTGGACCGCGCGTCCTTCATCCACACAAACAGCTGGGGGAGCTGTTGCGGGGAATACATCCCCGAGGCGGCGGACACGGACTCCTTCATCTGGACGAACCGGGAGTTCCTCGTCCTGTACGCGGCGGGCAACAGCGGGCCCTTCCTCGACACGATGAACCCGTTCGCGATTGCGAAGAACGTGATCGGGGTCGGCGCGACCGTGAACGGCGCGGGCAGGGAGGACCTGGCGGGCTTCAGCAGCCGGGGTCCCTCCACGGACGGTCGTCTGAAGCCCGACGTCACCGCGCCGGGCGTCTCGATTTGGTCTGCGGAAGGGTGCGACCCGGGCGGCCAGTGCGACACGTACTTTACGCTGAGCGGGACGAGTATGGCGACGCCGACCACGGCGGGGGCGGCCGCGCTCATCCGCCAGTACTACGTCGATGGCTGGTATGCGACGGGGACGCTCGAGCCCCCGAACGGGTTCACGCCGTCCGCGGCGCTCGTGAAGGCGACCCTGATCAACAGCGCGCGCGAGATGACGGGTGCCGGGGCGTACGACAACGGCGAGACCCGATACCCGAACTTCAACCAGGGATGGGGCCGAATCCTCCTCGACGATGCGCTCTTCTTCCAGGGCGATCCTCGCGGTCTCTTCGCCGACGACTACACGCTTGGCATTGACACGTCGGAGTTCGTGGCGTACGACGTCGCGATCGGAGACGCCTCCCTGCCCATCGAGGTCACCCTCGTCTGGTCGGACTACCCCGGGACGCCGTTCACGTCCCCCAACCTCGTGAACGACCTCGACCTCGTCGTGGTCGCGCCGAGCGGCACGGAGTACCGAGGCAACCAGTTCGAGGGGTATAACCCCGGCGAATCCCTCGCGGATCCCCTCAACGCGTCGGACCACCTAAACAACGTCGAAGGCGTCCTCGTGATCCCGGACGGCGAAGGCGCGGAACCCGAGGCCGGTCTCTGGACGGTCGAGGTGTCCGGATTCGACGTGCCCTTGGGCCCGCAGCCGTTCGCGCTCGTCGTGAGCGGCGGCATCGCCACGCAAAAGGGCATCGTCCAGATGGACAAGAACCGCTACCAGTCCACGGCGACCGTGAACCTGCGGGTCGTCGAGGGGCA
>JACQPO010000074.1 GCA_016207545.1 Methanobacteriota archaeon
CAGGCGAGCCTGCCCGCGTGACTACGTGTTGGGCGGGGCCGCACTCGGCGCTGCGGCTATCGCCTGCTGGGCGCCGCGCGTGAACCAGCGGAGCAGGAAGGGCGTCATGACCGTCGTCACGAGCCCGAGGACGACGAGGATGGAGAACTCCACGCCCGTGATGATCCCGAGTTCAAGGCCCACGAGGGCGATCACGAGCTCCATCGCTCCGCGTCCGTTCATCCCGACCGCAACGACCTTCGACGACCACGGCCCATACCCCGCGAGCCGCGCACCCGCGTAGCTTCCGCCGACCTTTCCCGCCACGGCCACGAGGAGGAGGACGAGGAGGAGCGGCGCGGCCTCCAACGTGAACGCGACCGCGATGAGGCCGAGGTACGCGAAGAAGAACGGCGCGAGGAACCCGTCGGAGATCGCGGCGATCGACTCTCGGAGTCGCTCGCCCTCTTTCTTCGGGAACAGGTACTCCGCGACGATCACGCTTCCGAAGAACGTGCCGACGACGAAGTGGAGGCCGAGGAACTCCGAGTACACGGCGAACGCGAAGACGATCACGATCGGGAGGGAGAACGTCGCGCCGCGGCTGTGCCATCGGTCCGACCGGTGCGCGAGCCACCGTCCGAGCGCGTCCTGCCCGAGGCGGAGCACCCTCTCCACGGAGAACACGGTCAGGAAGAACAGGGCGACCTTGAGCGCGACCTGCGCGGTCGTCCACGGGTCGAGGGACGGGATCGTCGTGCCGGATCCGACGAGGCCCGCCAAGACCGTCAGCCCCGCGACATCGCACAGAAGGCCGGCCGTGATGATCGTGTGGCCCACGTCCGTCCCGAGCCACCCCACGTCCCGCAGGATGCGCACGGAGACGGGGAGCGCGGTGAGGCTGAGGGCGAGCCCGAGGAACAGGGAGACGCGCGCCTCGAGGCCGAATGCGAGGCCGACGAGGAACCCGAGGAGGAACGGGAGCGCGAAGCTGCCCGCCGCGACGGCCGCGGCGCTCTCCTTGATCGTGCGCCGAACGCCGCGGAACGTCATCTCCATCCCCGCCGCGTACACGAGGAAGAAGACCCCGAGGTCCGCGACGAGCTGGATGCCCTCGCCCGGCTGCACGAGGCCGAGCACGAGCGGACCGAGCAGCGCGCCGGCGGCGATCTCGCCCGCCAACGGCGGCACGCGGGCGCGGGAGCACAGCTCGCCGAACACGCGGGCGACGAAGAAGAGGGCGATCAGTTCGAGGAGGGCCACGGAACACGGACCTCTCCGAGGCCGGGAAAAAGGGCTATCCCGTGGGAATCAGCCGTGAGAGACTATCCCCGGAGGCGCTTCAGGAGCACGGCCATCTCTTTGGCGGTCTGCAGGTCCTTCGTGTGTTCCGCGACCGCCAAGCCGCGTTCGAACGCCTCGATGGCTTCTTGGCGGCGGCCGGCGTCTCGCAACACTTTCCCCAATTCTCTGTACGCGGCCGTGTAGTCCCGGTTGAGCTCGATTGCGCGCCGGAACGCACGGTCGGCCTCCTCTAACTTCCGTAGCTTGTGATACTCGAGCCCGAGCATGTAGTAGCCAAGCGGGTCCTCCGGTTCGTCCTGGACGGCCCGCTCGAGCACGAGAAGACGCTCCTCGTTCGGCACCCGCTTCCGGATGGTGTGGGGGGTGAAAAGCTCGTCGATGGGCCCTGCCTCGGGACGCGTGTCCGGACGCGATGGCTTAAGTAGACCTTTGCAATGCGTGTATTGCATGCAAAACAGAACCGTCCGAAAGCCCACGATTTCTTTGAGGCTCGCCCCTCAACTGCTCAAGGAGATCGACGATATCGTAGAGCGCACGGGCATGCGGTCCCGCACGCAGTTCATTGAACAGGCCGTCGAGGCGTATGCGGAGGAAGTCCGCACGGCAAAGGTGATCGTGTTGCGGTCTTGGACGGAAGCCGCGGCGAAGTCCGCGGTCTTGAAATTTCTCCGCAGCCGACCCTCGGCCTATGTGTCGGAAATCGTGGAGGCGCTTCGGATGGAGCCTGCGATGGCCTGGCGCGTGTTGGACGCCCTCGCAGAGGAGGGAAGAGTAGAGTGACGGAACTCACGGGACCAGGGGACTGCGTGGCGGGGGAGAAGTTGTTCGCTTGGGGGCGGAAGATGTCTAAGATGTATCTCATTGCGGCCACGGGCGCGCATCGAGCTCAGTCCGTCACGCTTTGGGGACTTTCTGCACATTGCCGCATCGACAAGCCGTGGAGGGCGCGACGATAAGTTGGCCTGAGCGGCGTTCACGCTCATACGAGCGCGATCGCGCGGATGGGGGACCCCGTGGCGCCGCGCAGCCGCAATGGCAACGCAACCAGGGTAAACGAAGGGTGCGGAATCGCGCCAAGATTCGCCACGTTCTCGATGATCGGGATGTCCGCCGCCAGGAGCGTGTGGTGGGCGGGGAAGTCGACGGCCGTCGGCAGGTCCACGTTCGCGGTGTCGATCCCGACGAGCCGCACGCCCTTGCCGACGAGCCACCGGGCGCCGTCCTTCGTCAACCCCGGATTCTCGAAAAGGTACGCATCCGTACCCCGCTTCGCCTCCCATCCCGTGCGGAGGAGGACGGCGTCGCCCCCTCGGAGCTCGATGCCTCGACGTCTGGCGGCGGCCTCTAGCTTCTTGGCGGTGATCCGCTCGCGGCGCTTCGCCGGCCGCACGTCGAGCAGCCGCGCGGGCCCGACGAACCGGTCAACGGGGAGCTCGTGCAGCTTCTTCCCCTCCGGACGGTAATGCCACGGGGCGTCGACGTGCGTCCCCGTGTGGCTGATGAGGAACAGGGCTTCGGAGAGGAAGCCGTGGACCTCCCGCCGCGTCCACGGGACGAACGTGGGCTTCGGATACGCGGGGAACACCTGCATCGTTCGCGTGATTTCTTGGCTCAAGTCGATGATACGGTCGTACGTAATCGTGGTGGCCATCCTCCTCCTCGCGCGGAGAGGGGCGTCCCGGTTCAAGTGTATGCCGGGCGGGGGGGCGGCGCGAACCCCGCCTTGAGCGCCTTCGCGAACGCCGCCAAGTTCCCGACCTCGAGGTCCGGCCTCGCAGCCTTCAGCTCGTCCGCGAACGTCGCCCGCCGCGCGGCGTTGCCGACGAACGCGGTCCGCGCGCCGATCGCCTTTCCGGCGAGCACGTCCCCGACCTTGTCCCCGACCATCCACGCGTCCCGCGGCGTCGCGTCGAGGTCCTTGCACGCCGCCAACAGGAGGCCTGCACGGGGCTTCCGACACGGGCAGTCCTCGAACAGGTGGTGCGGGCAGTAGTAGACGTTCTCCACGCCCGCGCCCGAAGCCGCGAGGTCCTTCACCATCTTGTCGTGGATCGTCCGCAACGTGTCCTCGTCGAGGATTCCCCAGCCCACGGGGTCCTGGTTCGACACGACCACGATCCGGTAACCCATCTCGCGGAGCGCCTTTATCGCCGCCTTCGCGCCGGGCAGGAACTCGAACTGGGAGGGCTTCCGGACATACCCTTCGCGTCCCCGGTTGATCACGTCGTCGCGGTCGAGGAAGAGGACCGGTCCCGTCGACGGTTCCACGTCCGTCGGCGGGCGGTGCGTCCGCACCTCCAGCGGCGGCAGCGCGCCGCGACGGTACGCGTCCACGATCGCCCACTTCGCGAACGGGTTCCGCGTGAGCTCGAGCGCGCGCCACGCGGGGAACCAGTCGACCG
>JACQPO010000075.1 GCA_016207545.1 Methanobacteriota archaeon
GGACCGGCTGTCCGGGGCGAACCTACTGCTTGGCGAGAGTTGCCTCGCCGTCCGCTCCCTCGCCCGCATCGGGTACGGCCGTCGCCGCGAACCGCAGAGGGCGCTCCACGCGCTCGCGGAGCTCCTGCGCGGGGAGCAGCACGTCCGCATGACGTACCCCGGGCAACGGGTCCACGGGTACTGCTGCGCGCGGTGCACGCTCGGCATCCTCGAGGCGTTCTCCCTCACGCCGCTCCGCGAGGCGGGACTCGCGCGGGGCGCGCTGCGGTGGATGGCGAACATGCAGAGGCCGGACGGCACCTGGCAGCGGTTTCCGTTCTACTACGCCCTTGACGTCCTCGGCGCGTACCCACACCGGCTCGCGCGGGAGCAGGTGGAGAACGCGCTGCCCGCCCTTCGGCGCCGCCAAAATGCGGACGGGAGCTGGGGCACGCGGGACCCCGCGGAACAGACGTGGATCGTGTGTCGCGCGCTCGCCACCCACGACCTCTCGTGAGAACGGACACAGAGCGCGTGCGGTAAGCCGCGCGCTGCTTACATGTAGCCGGACTTCTGGAGAATCATGAGGTCCTCCGTGCTGAGCTTGTCGCCCTTGCGGAACCGCTCGAAGATGAGTTCCGCCTGTCGCTTTGAGGAGACCTCCTCGACCTCCGCTCCCGTGCGACCCTTCTGTCGAATCCCGTGGATGATCTTGTCGTAGTCGTGGACTTGGCGGATGAACTCGATGTGCTTCCGATGCTCCTCGTCCGCGAGCATCTTCGTCTTGATGAACTCCTCCTGCGCCGCGTCCGCCTCCCCGCGGAGCGAATCGCTCTGCTCGAACAAGGCGACCATCCCGTCGTGCTCCTTCTGCGCGGCCTCCGCAAGCTCCCCGACGCGCTTGTGCGACGCCTCCGCGATCTCTTTGGCGGCGCGGAGTTCCTCGATCGCCTTCTTGACCTCCTCGTCCTGCTCGAGCTCCTTCTCCCGCTTCCGGATCTCCGCCTGGAGCCGGCCCATCTCGTCGATGAGCGCGCGTTCCTCCGCGGGCGTGAGCACGCGCGTCTGCTGCCGGAATTCGAGCTCCCGCACCTCGCGCTTCAGGCGGGCGATCGGGATGCCGCCGCGGGGCATCCGCGTCCGCTTGAGATCGTTGACCTTCGCGAGAAGCTCGTTCACCCGGCGGTTCCACTTGTCCCGCTCCACCTTCGCGGCCTGGACCTGCGCATTGAGCTCGTCCCGCTTCTGGCGGTGTTGGGTCGCCTGCTCCACGAGCGCGCGAACCTGCCCGTTGAGCGCATCCCGCTTTTCGACCCATTCCCGCGTCGCGAGGTTCAGGTCGTCCCGGCGCCGGCGGTGGCGTTCCGCCTCGGCGTTCGCCTGTTCCCGTTTCGACTCGAGCTCGTCGAGGGACGCAACCGGGACGTCCGCCTCCATGGCGGGCCGTTGAGAGATGAGGGGCCGTTATAACCTTTTCGACCTGGGGCGGCTATCCTTCAATCCGCGCTGCGCTGGAGGATCGATTCGATCGTCTTCCCGAACGCCTCCTCCACGTGTTCCCCGGTCTTCGCGCTCGTCAGGAAATGGGGCCAACCTCGCTCCTTCGCGAATGCGCGCACGTCCGTCTCCTTGAGGAGGCGTTCCCCCGCCAAGTCGAGCTTGTTCGCGAGCAGGCACACGGGGATGTCCCCCGCCACACTGCGGATCGCCTCCGCCCATCCGTCGAGCTCCGCCATCGTCTCGGGCCGCGTGACGTCGCACACCGCGATGATCCCGTGCGCGCCGTGGTAGTACGCGTCCTTCAGCAGGTCGCGGACGTTCTTGTTTCCCCAGATGTCCCACAAAATCAACGTGACGCCCACACGACCGCGGCCCGGCGCGGTCACCGACGTCTCCTTCTTCGTGACCTTCGCGCCGAGGGTCGCGATGTACCGGTCGTCGTACTCGTCGAGGACGTACCGGCGGATCAGGCTCGTCTTCCCGACCATCGGCTCCCCGGCTAGACAGACCTTAAGCTTTCTCCGAGAAATCTCGGGGTCCGGGGTCATGGAAGGGGTGTTCTCGCGGTCGGAAACAACCTTCTCGCATATGAGCCTTGACCTTCGATTATCTGCGACCGACGCTTCTGGCTAAGCTGGGCGGGTCATACGATATCGCAAATGGGCGGCCGCGCCCGCCTCGAAGCAAAAGTGGACGCTCCGGAATTCCCGGCGCATCGCGGCGACATCCCGCGCGACCTTCTTCGGGTCTTCGCCCTTCGTGACGACGCGGGCGATGAGGTCCGCGACGTCCTGCATGTCCGATTCCCGCATCCCGATCCGCGTCAGTTCCTGGCTCCCGAGCCGAATGCCGGACGGACGCACGGGAGAGGTGTCCGTCGGAAGGAGATTCTTGTTCGTGATGATGTTCGCCCGCTCGAGGTTGAGCGCGACCTCCGCGCCGCCCCCGTGCTCCGTCACGTCCACCGCCAGGGCGTGGGAGGCGGTGAAGCCGAGGTGTTCGCACAACACGCGCAAGCCCCGCTCGTGCAAGGCCTGCCCGAGCGCCTTCGCGTTCCGCATGATTTGCTCCGCGTACGCCCGGCCGAACTCTAGGTGCTCCGCGAGCGTGATGCCGAGCGACGCCATCGCGTGCAGGTGATGGTTGCTGACGACGCCCGGGAACACGGCGCGGAGGAGCTTCTTCTCCATCTTCTCGTCCCGCGGCTCCGCGAGCAGGATGCCGTGCTGCGGCCCGGGCAGCGTCTTGTGCGTGCTCCCCGTGATGATCTCCGCGCCCTCCCGCAACGGGTCCTGGAACTGTCCGCCCGCGATGAGGCCGAGCACGTGGGCGCCGTCGTACCACACGTACGAGCCAATCTCCTGCAGCGTGTCCCGGAGTTCCTTGAGCGGCGTCGGAAAGAGGAAGACGGATTGTCCGAACAGCGCGATCTTCGGCCGCACTTCCCGGAGAAGCTTGATCGTCCCGTCCACGTCGAGGTTCATGTCACGCGTGTTGAACGGATACGTGATCGTCTTCAGCCCTCGTACGCCGACCGCGCCGAATTTGGCGGTGGAGATGTGCGCGCCGTCGCTCAGCGCGACGCTCGTGATCGTGTCACTCGGTTCCGCGAGCGCGAAGAGCACCGCGAGGTTTGCGTTCGTGCCGGAAATCGGGCGGACGTCCGCGTGGCGGCACCGGAACAGGCGCTTCGCGAGCTCCGTGACGCGGACCTCGACCTGGTCGACGAACTCGTTCCCCTGGTAGTAGCGCTCCCCCGGGAGTCCCTCCGCATACCGGTCCTGGAAATCGACGAGCAACATCTCCCGCGCGAGCGGACTGATGATGTTCTCCGACGCGATCATCGGCAGGGATTCCGAGAACCAGACGTGGTGTCGGTCCACCTGTTCTTGGATGAACGCGACGTCCTCGTTCATGGAAAGCGCGTGAACAAGGGGCGATCGCGATAAATAGCTATGCTCGGCGCCTCAGAACACGCGCAATTTGCCCGCGACGACCTTGTCCGTAATCGTGTGGATGTTCTCGAGTCCCTCTTCCATGATTCCCTCGACCGTCCCCTTGACCGCGCTCAGCTTCACGCCACGCCCGAGGCCGAGCTGGGAAACCGCGACCTGCGGCTGGTCGATCGGCTTTCCGATCTGGGAGACGATGCGGACCCACACCTCTTCGATGTCGCCCCTGCATTCGTCCGCGATCTTGTGCGCGAGTTCGAACGAGAGCAGGTTGTACAGCTTCCCTACGTGGGTCACGGGGTTCTTCCCCGCGGCGGCCTCGAGGCTCATCGGGCGGTAGGGCGTGATGAGGCCGTTCACCCGGTTCCCCCGGCCGACGGACCCGTCGTCGCCGTTCTCGAAGCTCAAGCCCGTGACCGTGAGGTACAGGATGCCCTCGTAGTAGTTGTCGCCGGTGTTCACGTCGACGACGACCTCTCGCTTCGTCAGCTTCGCGGCGTTGTCGAGGACGCGGTCCCGCAATTCCTCGATCACGTTGACGTAGTGGTCCTTGTCCGGCACGTGCTTGTCCACAATCGCCGCGGCGACCGTGAGCCGGATCCGGTTCCGCATGCGCACCGCCATGACCTTCACGTCGTGGCCGACCTCGGGCAACGTCTTCTTCAGCGGCCCGTTGATGAGTTCCTCCGTCCGGAGGGCGAGCAACTCCGTTTCGCTGTACGGCGCGGCGCTCACGCCGAACGACGTGTCGTTCGCGAGCTGCTTCCGCGTCTCGTAGAGGCCGCGGAGCTCCACGCTGCCCTGCCCGATCTTGCAGTCGATTACGGCGTCCGCGTCCACGTTCAGGTTCGTGCACGTCTTCGCGAGGTAATCGTGCGCCGCCTGCACGGCGGTCGTCCGGTACGGAAGGCGTTCCCCGTTCACCTGGGTCGTTGCGCGACCGACGAGGAGGATGTACGCGGGCTCGAGCACGACGCCGCCGCCAAACCGCGGGGCGCTCTGGCCGCCAACGACCTGGACCTCGTCCGTGTTGTGGTGCAGGATGCGGTCGAACCGCTCCAGGTACATCGTGCAGAGGGCCCGCGAGACGGATTCCGCGAGCCCGTCCGCGATCGAGTCGGGGTGTCCGATGCCCTTCCGCTCGACGATCTCCGTCTCCTGGCGTTCAACCGGCGTGTGGCTGGTCGCTTCAACGACAATGTTGCGGGGCACGCTGGTTCCCCTCGGGATTGGAGCCGCGGAGACGGTCGCGCCTTTATATGGGTTATGTCGCGGACGCCGCGTCTGCGAATCCGACCGTCGAAGCGTGCCCCGATACTAATATTCGACGGACTCCGGTATTCCGATAAGAATAAGCGTCCCGCGTCGATGTCCACGCGGTGTTGCCAGACCTCGAGGAAATTTCGCGCCTTCGTCGAGCCCTCGGGCTCTCGCAGACGCAGGTCGCGGCCCTGGCGCGCGTGAGCCAGAGCACAATCGCGAAAATCGAGCGGAAGCAGACGAACCCGTCCTACGATGTCGTGAAGCGAATCCTCGACGGGCTCGAGTCTGAGCGGAAGAGGAAACAGCGGGTTGCGACCGTGGCGGAGGTCCGCTCACGGCGGGTCGTAACCACGTCTCCGAGCGCGCCGCTCGAGGCCGCGGTCGGGGAGATGCGCCGCCACAAGTTCTCGCAGCTCCCCGTCTTGGACGGCGACCGCACGGTCGGC
The DNA here is from genome assembly GCA_016207545.1 of Methanobacteriota archaeon. GTDB lineage: Archaea > Thermoplasmatota > Thermoplasmata > RBG-16-68-12 > EA-27 > EA-27. The sequence continues at coordinate 5,141 of JACQPO010000075.1, forward strand.
AGCCTCTCGGAGCGGGCGATCGCGGAACTCCTCTTGGCGGGCAAGAACCCGCGGGAGTTTGCCGCGATGCGCGTCGCGGACGTCATGGAGGCTCCGTTCCCTACGGTCGACGAGCACGCGCCCGTGGCCCTCGCGGCCTCCCTCCTCCAGCACTACCCCGCAGTCCTGACGACAAATCGGGGCGTGGTCTCCGGCGTCGTGACGAAGTCGGATCTCCTGAAGCTAATCTGAGTTCACAGCGGGTACGGGACGTCGAGCAGAAAGAAGTCTTCTGCGAGGATGGAATTCTCGAACACCGTTTTCGCGTCCGCCAGGATCGGCGCCGCGTCCTCGTACCGCGGGCTGACATGCGTGAGCACGAGGGTGCCGACGCCCGCGTCCTTCGCGACGAGCGCCGCCTGTCGGGCCGTGCTGTGGCCGTAGCGGTTCGCCTTCTCCTCGAGGCTCGACTCCGCGGTCGCGTCGTGAATCAGGACGTCCGCGCCGTGCGCGAACTCCACGAGCGCCTCCGATGGCATCGTGTCGCCCGTGTAGACGATCTTCCGACCGCGGCGCGGCGGGCCGAGCACCTGGTCCGGCGTGAACGTCTTGCCGCCAACGGCGACGGGCTGCCCCTCCTGAAGCCGGCGGTACAACGGACCCTCGGGGATGCCGAGCGCGAGCGCCCGCTCCTTGTCGAAGCGGCCGGTTCGCTCCTTCTCCTCGAGCACGTACGAGAGCGCGGGCACCGTGTGGACGGCTTCGAGCGCGCCGATGACGTACTCCCCGAAGTCGACGACGTCGCCGCCGGACAGGTCCCGCACGGGCACGTCGAACCCCGGGGTGAAGTAGCCGAGGGACAACAACTGTCGCACGAGTTCCTTCATGCCGCGCGGTCCGTAAAGCTCGAGCGGCGCCTTCCGGTCGCCCATCGTCATCGACTGGACGAGTCCCGGGATGCCGAGGAAGTGATCCCCGTGGAAGTGGGTGACGAAGATGCGCGTGACCTGCATGAACGACATCGGCGACATCATGAACTGGCGCTGCGTTCCCTCCCCGCAGTCGAACAAGATGACCTCGGGGCCGCGCCGGACGGCGACCGCGCTGACGTTCCGCTTCGGCGTCGGCCAACTCCCGGACGTGCCGAGGAAGAGGATTTGCATCCCGCGACCGAACGTCCGAGGCCTGTTAAACGTTTGCGGGCGGGGGAAGGCTTTTCCGCGGTCCCCGCCATCGCCGGCGCGTGATCCGGATCGACGGGGCCTCCGTCTCCATCGAGGACGTCGTCGCCGTCGCGCGGCGGGGGGAGAAGGTCGGCCTCACCGCGGACGCGCGGCGTGCCGTCGTCCGATCCCATCGCGCGATCCAGGCGATCGTGCGGAGCGGGGAGCTCGCGTACGGGATCAATACGGGATTCGGGGAGCTTGAGAGCGTGGCGATTCCCCCCGCACAGGTTCGGGAACTGCAGAGGAACCTTGTCCGAAGCCACGCGGTCGGCGTCGGTCCGCCGCTCCCGAGGGAGCAGGTACGCGCGACCCTCCTGCTGCGCGCGAACGCGTTGGCGAAGGGCTACTCGGGCGTCCGCCTCGAGGTCGTGCAGCGCTTCGTGGACTGCCTCAACGCGGGCGTCCACCCCGTCGTCCCGTCGAAGGGATCCTTGGGCGCGAGCGGGGACCTCGCGCCACTCGCCCATGTCGCGCTCGCCCTCATCGGGGAGGGGGACGCGGAGTACGGGGGCCGCGTCGTGCCGAGTCGCATCGCCCTCCGACGCGCGGGACTTCGACCGCTCCGCTTGGAGGCGAAGGAAGGGCTCGCGTTGATCAACGGGACTTCCGTGATGGCGGCCCTCGCGTGCCTCGCGGTCCACGACGCGGACGCACTCCTCAAGGATGCCCAGGTCGCGGCGAGCCTCTCGTTCGAGGCGCTCCGCGCGAGCCCCGTCCCGTACGATGCGCGCCTCGCGCGGCTGAAACCGCTGCCCGGGTCGACCGCGGTCGCCGCGAACCTACGGCGGCTCCTCCGCGGGAGCGAGATCGTGCAGTCCCACAAGGGACCGCACAAGGTGCAGGACGCATACACCCTGCGGTGCATTCCCCAAGTACTCGGGGCGTGCGGCGAGGCCCTCGCGTACGCGCGCCGGATCGCGGGAGTCGAGATTAACTCCGCGTCGGACAACCCAATCGTGCTCCCCGAGGGCGTTGCCTTGAGCGGCGGCACGTTCCACGGCCAGAGCCTCGCGATGGCGCTCGACTTCCTCGCGTTGGCCCTGTGCGTCGTCGCGGGTTTCGGGGAGCGGCGCATCGCGCGGCTCACGGACGCGCACCTCAGCGGCCTTCCGCCGTTCCTGACGGAGCGCAGCGGGCTCCACAGCGGGATGATGGTCGTCCAGTACACGGCGGCGGCGCTCGCGTCCGAGGCGAAGGTGCTCGCCCACCCCGCGAGCGCGGACTCCTTGACCACCAGCGCGGGGCAAGAGGACTGGGTGAGCATGGGGCAAACCGCCGCCCTGAAGTGCCTGCAGGTGCTCGAGAACGCGCAGCAGGTCGTCGCCCTCGAATATTTGGCAGCGGCGCAGGGCCTCGAGTTCGTCAAGCCGCGGGAACCGGGCCGCGGTCCGCGCGCCGCCTACCGCGCGCTGCGCGCCTCCGTACCCCGCCTCACCTCGGATCGGCCGCTGGCCCCCGACGTAAACCGGATTCTCCAGCTCATGCGGGATGGGGCACTGGTGGCGGCCGCCGAGCGCGCCGCGGGAAGGCTTCAGAACGTGGCATTCGCCGCGTGACACAAGACGATGTCTATCCCACGTGGAACGAGATCTTCTTCCGCTTCGGGGATTCGCCGAACGCTTGCCCGCACGCGGGACACTGGGTCGTCCGGGAGAAACATAACTCGTGCATGTCCTTGGAACAGTGCGGACACTGGCGAATCGTGAACCCGACCTTGATGAGGCCCTTGCACACGGGGCATCGCGACTCCGCGGACGCCCGCAGCTTCGGCTCCGGCGGCGCGGGCTTGCCGACCTCCACGGACGCGATGACCTCCGCCTCGTACATCTTCCCGTCGAGGATCCGCGCGCTCTTGATCTTAATCGCCAACGGGAGGGAGCCCTGCGTGTTGGGCCGGACCCTCAGGGCCATCGTCTCCGTCCCCTTTGCGCGGATTGCGGTGAGCTCCTTGAGCCCCTCCACCTCCGCATCGCCAAGGATGGAGACCTTGACGTCCTTCGCGAGCGCCTTCGCGTCGTTCGTGAGCGTGAGCACGGCCTCCGACCACTCCCCCGCCACCGCTTCCTTCACGTCCAGTGCGGCGGAGATTCGCGGCGAGAACTCCTCGATCGCCTGGTCTGCGAGTCGGTGGGCCTCGTCCGCAAGCTCGAGCGAGCGGTGGGGGTGTTCCCGCTTCTCCCGGATCGCCTCCTCGAGCAGCCGCTCGGCTTCCCGCACCTCGATGCCGAACTTCCGGGCGCGCCGGATCATCCCTTCCGCCTGCGAGCTGCGCTCCACGAACCGCCGCTCCGCGTCCCCAGGCACGTGGACGACGCTGTGGCTCTCCTTCGCGCGTGCAAGCGCCGTCCCGTACGCGTCGGCCGCGAGCGCCTCCCTCGCTTGGGCGAGCAGGGCCTCCGCCCGCTGCACGTCCGCACCCACCTTCTGCGCGTGCTCGATGTTCGACCCCGCGGCCGCGACGGCCTCCTCCGCGACCTTGTGAATCGTTTCCCGCGCAAGGTCCGTGCCCTCGCGAATCAGGCGGGCCGCACCTCCGAAGTCCTCCGCGTCCACGAGCGCCTTTGCCTCGCTCACCTTCCGGTAAGGGACCGCCATGTCGAGGGCGAGGAGGCGACCGGTGTCCGCCAGCTCTCGGGCCTGTTCGAGGCTCGCCGCCACGCCGGACTGGACCGTAGACAGGCTCGCGTCGAGAGCCTTCTGGTACAGGTTCCGGGCGGCCTCGAAATCCCCGGCCTGCACCTTCTCCTGGGCCTGGACGAGGAAATCGTCGATGGCTGCGGTGTCGAGCCCGATCGTGGTCGCCACGTCCCGCAATCGCTGCGCCCTCCGTCCGACTTCGAACGCCTCCTCCTGGGCCTCACGCCTGTGGTTAAACTCCTCGCCGGTCTTGATTGCCATGTCGAGCGCCCGCACGTAGTCCGCTTCCTCGAGCGCCCGTTTCGCCTCCCCGA
>JACQPO010000076.1 GCA_016207545.1 Methanobacteriota archaeon
AGCCGCACGTACGCCCGCACGGAGGCCGCAAGCCCCTCTCGCGTTACAAGCTTTCGGTCTCCAGCGGACCCGGCGTCACTTCTTCGAGGACGCCGGATTCTTAGGCCGTAGGCGCTTTCAACCACCATAGGATTATACACGGGGAGGGGCGTGCTTTCCTCGACGTGGCCGAGCAGTACTTCGCGGGCAAGCCCACCTCCCGCCACAACGAGGAGATTCTCCACGCGGTGTTCCACGGCCGCACGTTCATGTTCACGAGCGACGCCGGCGTTTTCTCCCGCGGCCGCATCGACCGCGGCACAGAGCTGCTCGCGCGGTCCTTGGCCTTGAAGCCGGATGCGCGGGTCCTCGACCTCGGGTGCGGCTACGGCGTGTTGGGCATCGTGGCGGAGACCCTCGCGCCGAACGGACGGGTCGTCATGACGGACGTGAACGAACGGGCGGTGGACCTCGCGCGCCGAAACCTCGCGGCGAACGCGATCCCGCACGCGGAGGTTCGCCTCGGCCCGTTCTACGAGCCCGTGTCGGGGGAGAGGTTCGACGCGATCGTGTCGAACCCCCCAATCCGAGCGGGGAAGGCGGTCGTGCACCGCATCGTCGACGAGGCGCCCACGCACTTGCGCCGCGACGGCTCGCTGTGGCTCGTCGCGCGAACGAAGCAGGGCGCGAAGTCGCTCGGGGAGCACATGCGGGACGTTTTCCGCAACTGCGAGACCATCGCACGCGGCTCCGGATACCGCGTCCTCCGCGCATCGTCCCCATCGGGCTGACCGCACCCCTAACTTCATATACGGCCTGTCGTTTGAGTGGGGGCCTTAAAGGATTTCTCCATGCCGGAGGCACCAGAACCGCCTGCACCCGAACCCCGTCCGGCGGCAGCCCCAACGGCGCCGCCGCCCGGCGCGCGGGAGGACTTCCGCTACATCGTCCGGTTCGCGAACACGGACCTGAACGGCGCCCGCTCCGTCGTGTACGCGCTGCAGCAGGTGAAGGGCATGGGCCGCCGGGTCGCGGAAATCGTGTCGGACTTGGCGGGCGTGCCGCGGTGGGAGCGGATCGGGAACCTGCCCGAGGAAAAGACGGAGGAGATGGAGCGCATCCTCGGGACGCTCCACGAGCGCGTCCCCCCCTGGCTGTTGAACCGCCAACGGGACTGGGACACGGGCGAGGACGTCCATGTGTTCGGCCCGGACGTAGACCTGCGCCGCCGCGACGACCTCAACCGGATGAAGATGATCCGGTGTTACAAAGGCATCCGCCACGAGCAGGGCCAGAAGGTGCGCGGCCAGCGCACGCGGTCGAACGGCCGCACGGGCCTGACCGTCGGCGTGACGAAGAAGATGGCGATCCAGGCCGCCCAAGCGAAGAAGGAAGAAGAGGGCGGGAAGGAAAAGAAGGAGTGAGCGCTTGGGCGATCCGAAGTTCCCGCGAAAGAAGTACGACCGACCCTCCCATCCGTGGGAGGCCGAGCGGATCAAGGCGGAGAACGAGCTCCTCCGAAAGTACGGGCTGAAGAACAAGAAGGAATTGTGGCGCGCGCAGTCGTTCTTGTCCCACATCCGCGGCCGCGCGCGGGAACTCCAGGCGCTCATCCGGTACGGGAACAAGCAGGCGGAGAAGGAGCGGGACGAGCTCATCGCGCGGCTCGTCCGTTTGGGCCTCCTCCCGCTCGAGGGCGCGACGCTCGACGACGTCCTCGCGCTCGACGTCGAGGCAGTGCTGTCCCGCCGACTGCAGACGGTCGCGTACGTGAAGGGGCTCGCGTTCAATCCCCGCCAGGCGCGGCAGTTCATCGTCCACGGGCATCTCGCCGTGCGCGGCCGCACGGTCCGCGTGCCCGGCTACCTCGTGCCTAGGACGGAGGAGGAGACAATCACGTACGACGAGCGGAGCCCGATCGCGAGCGACCTCCACCCGGCGCGCCCCGGCGTGCAGCAAGTCACGATCCCCGGAGGGGAGACGACGGAGGAGGGCGAGGAGTAGATGGCCCGCTGGGGAATCGCGCACATCTACGCGTCGTACAACAACATCATCATCACGGTCACGGACATCACGGGGAGCGAGACGATCACGAAGGCGTCCGGTGGCATGGTCGTGAAGGCCGCGAAGGACGAGGCGTCCCCGTACGCGGCGATGAAGGCCGCGGAGAAGGTCGCGGAGGCGGCGAAGGAGAAGGGGATCGACAGCATCCACGTCCGCGTGCGCGCCCCGGGCGGGAACCGATCCGCGTCTCCGGGACCCGGCGCACAGGCGGCGATCCGCGCGCTCGCCCGCGCAGGCCTCCAGATCGGACGGATCGAGGACGTGACGCCCGTCCCGCACGACGGCACGAAGCCGAAGGGCGGCCGGCGGGGCCGGAGGGTGTGACGTGAAGGTCCGCATCGACGAGGTCACGGAACGCAGCGCCCGCGTCCTGATCGAGGGCGTCGAGCCCGCGTTCGCGAACGCGATCCGGCGGTGCCTGATCGCGGACCTCCCGAAGCTTGCGATCGACGACGTGGAGTTCCACCTTGGTCCCATCCGCGCGGAGGACGGCAAGGAGGCGGAGTCCATCGCGCCCCTGTTCGACGAGATCGTCGCGCACCGCCTCGGCCTCATCCCGCTCCCGACGGACCCGGAGCTGTTCGTGCCCCGCCAGACCTGTCCGGCCTGCGGCGGCGAGGGGTGCCCGAACTGCACGGTCATCTACTCCTTGAACAAGCGGGGCCCGTGCACGGTCTACTCCGGAGACCTCGAGCCGATCGGGGACGCGAAGTTCAAGCCCGTCGACCCGAACATCCCGATCGTGAAGCTGGGCGAAGGCCAAGCGCTCCTCGTGTACGCGACCGCGCAGCTCGGGTACGGCCGCGAACACGCGAAGTGGCAGGCCACACAGGCGGTCGGCTACAAGTACCGGCCCGTCGTGAAGGTCGACAACCGGAAGATGGACCCGGAAAAGTTCCCGGTCGAAGTGTGTCCCGTGAGGATCCTCCACCACCGCGAGGGCAAGGTCGCCGTGGAACCCGAGGAGGATTGCATCCTGTGCATGGGGTGCGTCGAGGCCGCGAAGGAGAACGGCTGGGACGGCGCGTTCGACGTGTACGGCGACCCGGCGCGAATCTTGTTCCACTTCGAGACGGACGGGTCGATGAGCGCGAAGACCGCGGTCCTCGAGACGCTCGCGATCCTTGAGACGAAGTTCTCGACGTTGGCGGACCAGGCGACGGCGCTGGAGTAGGCGCGCTCACGCGAAGTCCAAGAGGCTCTTCTGCCCCTCTTCCCGCATCCGAGCGGCCCACTCGACGGGTTCCATCCCCGCGATCTCGCGGAAGAGGTTCACGCACGCCGGCCCGAAGCCTGCGAAGTGGTTGTTGAAGAACACGTAGATCTGAGGCACGCGGTCCTCGACCTTTTTCACCTCCGCGACCCACTTCCGGATCTCCGCCGTCCGGTCCCGTTGGAGCGCGCCCGTCAGCTTCGGGAGGCTGCGGTCGCCGATGAACCGGAGGTACACGAAGTCCGTCGTCACGACCGGGGGAACCTGCACGTAATCGTTCTCCGACCAGGCGAGGGCGACGCCGCGGTCGCTGAGCCACGCGAACGTCTCCGGGGTGAACCACGACGGATGGCGGAACTCGATGGCGTACCGGTAGCCGGACGGGAGCTGGTCGACGAACGCCTCGAGCGCGGGACGGCCGACGGCGATCGAGAACCGCGGCGGGAGCTGGATCACGAGGGGGCCGAGCTTCGGCCTGAGGACGGACATCGCGGTGAAGAACCACCGGAGCGGGTCCTCCACGTTCAGGAACGCCTTCTCGTGCGTGATGAGGCGGGGGAACTTGCCCGTGAACGTGAACCCCTCCGGCGACGCCTCGAGCCACGCGCGCGTCATGTCCTGCGAAGGGATCGCGTAAAACGAGGTGTCGATCTCCACGATGTCGAGCGCGCGCGCGTACAGGGTCAGGTAGTCCGAGGCCTCCGCGCGGGACGGGTAAAACGGGCCGACCCACTCGGGGTAGGACCACCCGACGCAGCCGACCTGCAGCCGAGCCACGGACGAACATGCCGCCGCGGGATATAGGTTTCCCCGGCGGGTCACGGAACGAAGGGGAGGACCGAAACGCGGGCGGGCAGGTCTCGGTCCGCCCGGACCGTGAGCCCCGTGGCCGGCGCGTCGTGCGGACGGCGCACGTAGGCGAAGGCGAGGACCCGATCCCGGTTCGCGGACCACGCCGCGCTCGTGACGGAGCCCACGGCTCGGCCCTCCGCGAGGACCGGAGACCCCGCGTTTGGCGGCACCTTTCCCCCGACCTCGAGCAAGACGAGCCTGCGGTTCAGGTGGCCCTGGTACACGGCGCGAGACACGATCTCCTGCCCCACGTAGCAACCCTTCGTCATGCTGATCGCGTGCTCGAGCCCCGCCTCGAGGACGAGGGTGTCTTCGCCCATGTCGACGCCGAACTTCGGGCGGCCCGCCTCGATGCGCAGGGCCTCTGCGGCCCTCGTGCCAAACGGGGTTGCGCCCGCCGCCAACAGCGTGCGGAACGCGGCGGCCATGTCGGCCGTCGCGGAAATCCAAATTTCGTAGCCGTCGCCGCCGAAGTACGGATTGCGGGCGATCCGCACGTTCGATCCGTTCCAGTCGACGACATGATGATCGTAGGATTCCTTTGGCGGTGATTCCCGGAACATGGAGTTGACGATGCCCCCGCTCCGCGGACCGAACACCGCCAAAATCGCGAACTCGCCCGTGGTGTCCGCGAGCGTGACGTCGTCGCTCACGAGCAGCTTTGTCACGTACGCGATGATCCGATCCTTGGACTCCGCGTCCGTCTCGAGGAGGTAGTGGTCTCCTGCGTGGTAGGCGACCAAGTCCCCGTGCACGTGGGCCTTGTGGTCGAGCACGGCGGCGTAGACGCCCTGCCCCTCGCGCAACGGCTTGAGGTCGTTCGTGAGGAGCCCGTCGAGAAACGAGAGGCGGTCCTCGCCGGTCACGCGGATCTTCCCGCGCGGCGTCCAGTCGATGACCCCTGCCGCGGTTCGGACGGCCCTCTGCTCGTCGGCGGGATTCCCGTAGTGCGCCGCCACCCGCCAGCCCGCGAGCTCCGCGAACGAAGCGCCGAGCCTCTCGTGCTCCGCCGCCAACGGGAGGGAACGCATCACGGTCTCCAACGGATCGGCCCGCCATATAGATTGCGAGGCGAACGTTCAAGCCCGCAAGCCGCATCCGTCGGCCGATGGAGGAGGGCGCGGAGAACAAGCCGCCGGATTACGCAATCAAGTTCCGGAAGGAAGGCAAGCCGCTCCCGAAGCCGATCGCGATCCACTGCCCGTACTGCCAGGGCAAAGTCATCTTCACCCGCAGCGAGGATCACCTTGACAAGAAGAACTGTCCGCACTGCGGGATGGAAGTCGAGCGGAAGTGGGGCCTCGCCTGACGTTCACCGTGAGAGGCTTGGCGGGTTGCGCCGCGGCGTGCCGCGCTTGATGAACGTGCCGCTCTGGTACTCTTCGATCGCGATTTCGAGTTCCTGGCGCGTGTTCATCACGATGGGGCCCCACCACGCAACGGGTTCCCCAATGGGCTTGCCCGTGATCAAGAGAAAGCGCACCGGCTCGCTCAGGGCCTCAATCTTCACGCGATCTCCGTCCTTGAACGTGACAAGGTTCTCGGAGTCTAGGACCCCACTCTCCTGATCGAACCGACCTTTCCCGGCAAGGACGTACGCGAACGCCGTGTGTCCCTTCGGGGCCGGGTGTTCGAACGTCGCGTGCTCGGCGAGACGGACGTCGAGATACTGCGGCTTCACGACGATATCCTTGACGGGACCCTCGACGCCGTGGACCTCGCCCGCGACCACCTTCACCTTGACGCCCTTCGCGGGATGAACCTCCGGAATCTTCGCCCGTTGCACCTCCTGGTACCGCGGGTTCATCATCTTGTGGGACGACGGGAGGTTCACCCACAGCTGGAATCCACCCATGAAGTCGTCCCGGGGCCTCGGCATCTCCTGGTGGATGATCCCGCTCCCCGCGGTCATCCACTGCACGTCGCCCGCGCCGAGGAGGCCGCGATTCCCGAGCGTGTCCTCGTGTTC
>JACQPO010000078.1 GCA_016207545.1 Methanobacteriota archaeon
GCACCTGCGGGGACAGGAGGTTCTCGGACGGTTGCAGGTTCAGGCAGCTGTCCCGCCGCCACCGCTCGTGGCGGTCGACGAGGGAGGGGATGTCCGGCATGCGGCCAGGGGCATGCCCCCTCCGCCTATTTCGATTTGGCCCTCTAACGTGGCCGTTCAGGCGATCCGCGGCCCCCGCGGACCCGGGGGCGCCTCGACCTTGTCCGCGCGGGGGTGCCCCGCCGTCCTCCGAATGATAGGTTGGGACCTCTCCCCGCGATCGTCCTCCTATCCTCCTTCTCTCATCGTCCTCTCATTGTTCTCTCATTTTTTGGCCACATTCTCTTATTCTCCTCCAATTCTCCTCTTATTCAACTCTCATCAGCCTCCGATGAGACCACGCTCCCGACCCAAGATCTTCCAGGATCCGCGCGGAACCGCCCCGGATGCCACGGCGCGACCTCGAATGCGAGCGTCCGGTCGCACGGGGAGAATTGCGAGGGTACGCGCCCAATCCTAGTTGTACATCTGGTCGTTGTCCCGCGGCGGTAGGGTGTCCCACTCCTCCTCGGAATCCTCGAAGACCGCGGTAAACAACGCGTTTACGATCTCTCGGAGCTGCTGGATTTCCGTCCGAAGGCGTCGAACTTCCTGGTGCAGATCTTCGCTCGCAGAATCCATCCGAACCTTCGGTCGCTCTGTAACCGGGCTCGGTTTAAAGCCTTTTGGTTTTGCGTGCCCCACCTGATTCCCAAGTCACGCAACCGCGCGTGATACTCACCGGCGACCGCCGCCGCGACGCGGGCCTCGTCCTCCGCCCCGGCCTCGATCGCGACCGCGCGGACCCCGTCCCCGTTCGCCCCGCTCCGCGCGTTCCGGGCGCGGCCGTCGGGGCGCCTCCGGCTCCGGCACGACCTCGATCGGCGCTTCGAGCTCCGGGTTCCCGTAGTCCGCGGCGAGCTTTCGTCGGTCCGTGCGGTCGCACCGCGGGCACCGCACGAGGTCGCCCTTCCGCTCCGTCGGGGAGCGGCAGTTCGTGCACAGCGCGAGGACGACACCGAGGTTCGTCTCCGCGGTCGTCACTTGGATCGACGGCTCCGTCTGGATCACACGGGCGCGGAGCATGTCCCCGAGGCGAATCGCGTCGCGGATGTCCTCCACGTACGCGTTCGAAATCTTCGAGACGTGCAGGGACGCGAGGAGCTCTCCCGCGACCTGGCGGTCCCGCCCGTGGATCATGAGGACCCTCGCCTCCGCCATCGAGCTGCGGATCTCGTCCACGGTCCCGTAGACGACGTCGCCCACGTGGAGTTGCGCGGGCGGGTTGAACGGGACGACGCGGGCGATCCGGTGGACGGCGTCGAGCTCGAGCCGGCCCGGCCACGCGGCCAACACGCGACCGTGCTCCTCGTACGTGCCCTCCCCCGCCTCGTACTCCTCCGCGACCGCGACCTCCTCCCCGGGGAGGACGATGCGCTCCGTCTCCACCATGGCAAACGACGCGCGATGCCGCCCCCTCATTTAACGATTTGGGACGCGGGCGATCCGGAAGAGGGTGACGGGGATGTCCACGACCTCCTTCCGATGGAAGTCGAACTGGTGCGGGATCGGGAAGCGGAACCGGAGGCGGTCCGTGACGTGACCGCCGAGCCGCTCGACCTTGCCTTCGACCCACGGCTCCGTCTCCGCGTTGTGGAACGAATACGCGACGTCCGCGACGCGCAACGCTTGTTCGAGGAACGGCTCGTCCGCGTGCTTCCTCTGCGCGCCGAACGGCGGGTTTTGGAGCACGGTGTCGCATCGCTCCGGGAAATCCCCGATGTCGACCGTGAGCAGGGAGATGTCGACGCCGAGCGCCCGCGCGTTCGCCATCGCGACCGCGAGCGCCTCCTCGTCCACGTCGAGCCCGATGACCTCCGCCGCTCCGAGCAGTTTCGCCCCGATCCCGAGGATGCCCGTGCCGCACCCCGCGTCGAGGACCTTCTTCCCCGCGATGTCCCCCTTCCCGTGGGCGACGTACAGGACCTCCGCCGCGATCGGCGCCGGCGTCTGATACTGCTCGAGTGCCGCGCGGGGCCGCGGATGGCCGCGGACCTTCTGGAGGAGGATTTCCAATTCCTTTTGCTTCACGCCGCGTCGGAACGGAGGATGCCGGATGAAGCTTTGGTCCTCACACGGAGGACAGCGCGGACGTCTCGTTCTGGCGGTCGTGCGTGGCGGTCACGCCCTTCGGGGTGATGATGACGGTGAAGTCCGCGGGTCCCTTCCATTGGATTTGCACGAGGAGCTGGCGCTCGAGCCGCTCGAGGGCGGCCTTGAGGTCGTCGTACGAGATCCCGCGGAACCGCTCGAACAGGTCCTTCTTCGCGAGGCCCATGAACCCGCGCAGCGCGAGGGCTTGGAGCACACGGTCCTCGAGGTCGACGATCGCGCTCTTCGCGCGCAACGTGCGCATCGCGTTGTTCACGATCTCGATCGCGAGCGCGTTGAACGCGTCGTCCACGTTCTCCCCCGTCTTCGCGCTCGTGTACACGTACGGCGCACTCCACGGCTTCGCCACCTTGGAGACCGCCTCGTCGCCGAACTGCGCCTTGTCCTTCAGGTCGTTCTTGTTCACGAGGATGTAGACGGGCGCGTCGCCGCCGATCTCGAGGGCGGTCGCGATCCAATCCTGCAGGTCGTCGAGCGACGTGCGGGTCGTGAGGTCGCACACCGCCAAGAGGCCCTGGATGTCGTGGAAGAACGTCTCCTTCACCATGTCGCGGAAGCCCCTTTGTCCGATGATGTCGAAGATCGACATGTCGACCTCGATGTCCGTGTCGACGCCGTGCGGGATCGTGAGCTGGACCTTCGTCACCTTCGTGCCCAACGTCTGGATGTACCGGTCGTCGAACTCGTCCTGGACGAACCGTCGGATGAGGGACGTCTTGCCGACGCCGTGGTCGCCGACGAGGGCGACCTTCGCCTTCAGCTTGTGGGTGGGCATCCAGCCTCCTGGCTCCCCATATGGGAACGAGGCCCCCGCGGCCTTAATGGTTCTGACAGTGCTATCATTGGCGAGAATACGCGCGTGCTCTTCAGCCAGCCCGCCACCGCCTAAGACGGCTGACCGCCCTTCTTCCGCCGGCGGAGCAACACCGCCACCACGACGATCACAATCACGACGAGCAGGAGCAGCCCGACGAGGAGGAAGGGACTCGTCTCAGGCGGCGGCTGCTCCGGTGCCTGCACGACGAGCGTGAACTCCTGCGTGAGCCTCGTGTTCCCCGATGCGTCCTCCGCGTATATCCGGTAACGAATCGTCCCGGCGGCGGATTGCCCGGGGATTGTGAACGTGTACTTCCCCGCCTGGAGCGTCATCGTCACGTTGCGGTCGGTGCCCGCCACGTCCGTGTACACGAGCTTCACGACCTGCACCTGGTCGTCGTCCGTGACCGTCGCCTCGATGACGATCGTCGCCCCGGTCGCGAACGGACCCGTCGGCGGCGTGTGGGAAATCGTGGGAGGCCTCGTATCCTGAGGCGCCTGGGTGACCTCGAAGGACCCGCTGGCGGACGCGACGTTGCCGGCGCCGTCGATCACCCAAATTACGAACGTGTACATGCCGACCCCGGTGTACGCTGCGGCGTGGGAGTACACGTCGTTGGGCCCCGCCGCCATCGTCTCGTTCGTCGTCGTGCTGTCCGGGCTCGTGACGTTTACGCGGACGGAGGAGACGGCCGCGTCGTCCGTGATCGTGGCGGAAATCGTCACGACGCCGCCGGACGCCTGGGTCGCGGGGGTCGCTGCGACGTTCGCGATCGTCGGGGGCGTCGTATCGGCCGCGGTCCCGGTCGTGAAGGTGGAGGTGACCGCGGTGTCCATCGTGTTCCCCGGATCGGACGCGTCCCGCGCGGTCCCGTTGATGACGACCCGGTACTCCGTCGTCGGGAGGAGGAGCGGGACGGGGTTCACGGTCAGCACGAAGCCCGGGGCATCCCACGCATACGTGACCGGCACCCAGGCGCTTGTCGACACGTCCTGGAGGCCGACGACGGAGGCGGTGCCGGTGGCGACCTTGTTCATCGGCTCGGAGAACGTGATGTCGATGTTCGCGTTCAGGGGGACGTCCGTCTGGCCGTTCGTGGGGACGACCTGAGACACCGTGGGGGGCGTGGAGTCGATCGCGAACGTCCCGCTGAGCACGACCGTCTTCGCGCCGCCGGTGTCGACGACCGTGAACTCGAGCCGGGCACTCGTCGTGTCGTCGAGGGGCACGGTCCAGGCGAACGGGGACGAGTCTCCGGGAACCCCCTGCAACCCCGAGATCGGGGAGAACGGCGCGCTCCCCGTCGCGGAGTAGTTAACCCACACGCGCAAGGCGTTCGCGGCGTCTTCCGCGTCGGACGCCGTCCACGCGATGTTGTGCACGCTTCCGCCGGTCCACCGCACGCCGGCCGTGGGGTTCGTGACCGTCAACGAGGGAGCCTCGTTCGCGGTACGGAACGTCCACACGAAGGGAGCGGCGAGGACATTCCCCGGATCGGACGAATCCCGTGCCGCGGTGGACACCGTGGCCTGATGCTGCGTGCTTCCCGCCAAGGGATTCGTGGGCCGCACGGTGAGCGTGTTTCCCGTCCACCCCACGACGGTCAACGGCACGTTCGTGCAGCCGGGCAGCGCGCAGAGGGACACGGCCCCCTGGGTGGCGGCCTCGTTCA
>JACQPO010000004.1 GCA_016207545.1 Methanobacteriota archaeon
CTACAATCGCACGCACGAAGAACGGGAGGTACGTGAGCTTGACCCCTTTCTTCTCCGCCTTGTGTTTGAGCTTCTCGCGAAGGTGGACGAGGTGGCCCATGTCCACCTCTTCCACGTACGTGAAGTGCGCCGCCGTGTTCTTCGACTTCCGCATCTTCTCCGCGATTCGGCGTCGGATGCCGTGAATCGGCACGCGCTCTTCGAGTTCCGCGGCTGCCGCGGGTCTGGCGGGAGTCACCGCGGCCGCGGGTCGCGGGGGAGCGGCGACCGCGGGCCGGACCTTGGAGGCGCGCACGTCCTCTTCCGCAATCCGTCCTCGCGGGCCCGTGCCTCGGACGGCCGCCAAATCAACGCCCAGCTCCCGCGCGAGCTTGCGGACCGCGGGCGTCGCGAGGACCGCGCCTTCCTCCGCCGCGGGCGGCGCCTCCGGTCTCGGAGCCGCAGCGGGTTTCGCCTCGGGTGCGGGAGCGGCCTCTTTCGCGGGCATCGGCGCGGCCTCGCCCTCTTCCCCGACGACCATGATCGTCGTCCCGACGCGCACGACCTCCCCTTCCTTCGCGAGGAGCCGGAGCACCTTGCCCGTGTAGGGGGACGGCAGCTGCACGGTGACCTTGTCCGTCATCACCTCGACGAACGGCTGCTCTTCCTTGACCGGGTCCCCCTCCTGGACGAGCCACTTCGTGATCTCGCCCTCGTGGACCCCTTCGCCGATGTCGGGCAGCTTGAACTCCTTCGCCATGGTGTTCGCTCCCCCGGACGTGGAACGCGCTCGAATCCGGCGCATCGTATATAGGGTTTGCTTGCTCGCGCGCCCGCGTGGAAACGTTTTAGACGTCCACGGCGATGCCCCGGGGGACCGAGGAGGGGAGAGTCCTCATGCAGGGAACGCGACGACCCGTCGGGATCACGATCCTGGGCATCCTCGTCTTGCTCGCGGCGTTCGTCGCCTTCCTGATCGCCCTCGCGGGGATCTTCGTCGGCCTCGCCGGACTCATCCCGGGCTCCCCGATTCCCGCGGGGACCTTGCTCGCGGGCGGCCTGCTCTATCTGCTGGTGTCCATCCTCCTGGGAATCGGCGGCGGAGGCCTGATGCGGATGAAGGTCTGGGCGTGGTGGCTCGCCACCCTCACCGCCGTGGGCTATCTCGTCTATTCCGGCTTCGGGACGTGGGCGAAGGCGTCCGGAGGGGAACCCGTCGGCATCGGCGCGGCCCTCGCGATCGCGATCTCCGCGATCATCGTCATCTACCTCCTCACCGTCTACCGCCACTTCCGGCCCGCGGCCGCCAAACCCATGTGAGGCTCGACGGCGAGGCGATCGTTCGTCGGCTCAGTACGCCATGACCTTCTCGATCGCCGCGAGCACGCGGTCCGCGTTCGGCATGTAGACGTCCTCGAGCGTGTACGGGAACGGCGTGTCGAACCCCGCGACCCGCAAGATCGGGGCGCGCAGGTACTCAATCGCCCGCTCCGCGATCTGCGCGCTGACCTCCGCGCCGAACCCCGCGGTCTTCGGCGCCTCGGACACGACGACCGCGCGGCCCGTCTTCTTCACGCTGTCGAGCACGGCGTCGATGTCGAACGGGACGAGGGTGCGCAGGTCGACGACGTCGCACTCCCACCCTTTCTCCGCCGCCCGCTTCGCGGCCTCGAGGCACACGTGGGTCATGTAGCCCCACGCGAGGAGGGACACGTCCTTCCCCTCTCGCCGCACGGACGCCTCCCCGAGCGGGACCGCGTAATCCCCCTCGGGCACCTCCTCGCGGAACGCGCGGTAGATCTTCTTCGGCTCCAGGAAGAGGACGGGGTCCGGGTCCCGGATCGACGCGACGAGCAGCCCCTTCGTGTCGTACGGCGTGCTCGGGACCACGACCTTGAGCCCGGGCGTGTGGCAGAAGTACGCCTCGGAGGACTGGGAGTGGTAGTGGCCGCCCTTGATCCCGCCCCCGTACGGGGTCCGGATGACCATGGGCACGCTGTACTGCCCGCCGGAGCGGTACCGCATCTTCGCGGCCTCGCTCACGATCTGGTCGAACGCGGAGTAGATGAAGTCCAAGAACTGGATTTCCGGGACGGGGCGCAACCCGTACAGGGCCATGCCGATCGCGGTCCCGATGATCCCGCCCTC
>JACQPO010000080.1 GCA_016207545.1 Methanobacteriota archaeon
CTGGACGCGGATCGGGACCGTGAGCTCCCGCGCGGCCTCCACGGGCACGCCGACCTCGTTGATGCTGAGGACGGGGTCCGGGGAGATCACCGTGCGGGCAGAGAAGTTCACCCGCTTCCCGCTCAGGTTCGAGCGGAAGCGGCCCTCCTTGCCCTTCAGCCGCTGCACGAGCGTCTTCAGCGGACGCCCGGACCGGTGGCGCGCGGGCGGGATGCCGCTCGTCTGGTTGTCGAAGTACGTCGTGACGTGGTACTGCAGGAGCTCCCACAGGTCCTCGACGATGAGCTGCGGCGCCCCGGCGTCGCGGTTCTCCCGCAGCCGCTGGTTGATCCGCAGCACGTCCACGAGCTTGTGCGTGAGGTCGTCCTCGGACCGGTCGCCGCTCTCGAGCGTGATCGACGGGCGGACGGTGACCGGCGGCACGGAGAGCGCGGTGAGGACCATCCACTCCGGCCGCGCGACGTCCGGGTTGATGCCGAGCACGCGGAGGTCGTCGTTCGGAATCCGCTCGAGGCGCTCTCGCACCTCCCGCGGCGTGAGCTTGTGACCGTTCTCGCGGAACGTCGTCGGCTTGTCGAGCGTGATCTTGCTCTGCTCCGTCCCGCAATGCGGGCACCGCGCGCGCTTCTGCGCCTCCTTCGCGGTCGCCTTCACCATCTCGGACGTCTCCGCGACGTCCATGCCGAGCTCCTCCTGCGCCTCGAGTTCGCGCATGAACTCCTGCGCCTGTTGGCGGGTGAGCAGGAGCCGCCCGCACGACTTGCACGTCGACTGGAGGAGCTTCTTGATCTCCTTCACGTAGCCGACATGGATGACGGGCATCGCGAGGTCGATGTGGCCGAAGTGACCGGGACACTCGTCGACCTTCCCGCCGCACGTCTTGCACCGAAGCCCGGGCTCGATAACCCCGAGGTGGGAGTCCATGAGGCCCATGTCGATCGGGAAGCCGTCGTCGTCGTACGTGTCCGCGGTGATGATTTTCGTCGCGCTCATCCGTCGGATCTCGTCCGGGCTGAGGAGCGCGAACTTGATTGCGTGGATCCGCTTCGTGACGCCGCCGAGGGGCATCATTTCAAGTCCTCCAGTTGGAGGCGCATCGCCACGCCCAACGACAGGAGCTCGTCGAGCAGGAGTTTGAACGCGTAGCTCGTCTGGACCGGGTAAATCTTCGACGTGTTGTCGCAGACCGGGCAGCGCAGCGCCCCCTTGCGGTCCTTAATCGCGAAGTGGCCGCACTCCGTGTTGCCGCACACGTACTGGATCGTCCCGTCGGACTCGTCGAGCAGCCGGTCCTTGATCACCATCGCGGCGCCGTGGCCGATGAGGCAGTCGCGCTCCATCTCACCAAAGCGTAGGCCGCCCTGTCGGCTCCGGCCCTCCGTCGGCTGCCGCGTCAGGATCTGCACCGGTCCGCGGGACCGCACGTGGAGCTTCCCGCTCACCATGTGGTGCAGCTTCTGGTAGTAGATGACGCCCGTGAAGATGTCCGCGGGGATCATCCGGCCCGTGAGGCCGTCGTACAGGATCTCCTTCCCGTTGTGCTTGAAGCCCGCGGCCACGAGGCCCTGTCGCAACGCCTCCTCGCGCTCGCCGCTGAACGGCGTGCCGTCGATCGCCCGGCCCTCCATCGCGCCGACCTTGCCGCCGATCATCTCGAGCACGTGCGCGACTGTCATCCGCGACGGGATCGCGTGCGGGTTGATGATCAGGTCCGGGATGATGCCGTCCGCGGTGAACGGCAGGTCCTCCTGCGGGGCCAGGAGGCCGATGACGCCCTTCTGTCCGTGGCGGGACGCGAACTTGTCGCCCAACTCCGGGATGCGCAGGTCGCGCACCTTGACCTTCGCGAGTTTCGACCCGTTCTCGCTCTCCGTGAGCATGACGGAGTCGACCCAACCGGACTCCCCGTGGCGGACGGTGATGGACGTCTCCCGCCGTTTCTGCGGAGTCAGGAAGTCCGTCTCCTCTTCGAGGAATCGCGGCGGACTCGTCTTGCCGATGAGCACGTCGCCGCCGACGACGGCGACCTCCGGGGAGATCAGCCCGTCCTCCGGCGTGAGGTTCGCGTAGCTCAGGTCCGCCCGCGCTCCGCGCACGTCCGGCGAGGGGATCTCGAAGTGGTCCTCCTGCCCGCCCGGGTACCGGCGCTCCTCCGCCCGGTACGTCCGCATGAAGGTGCTGCGCCCGAGCCCGCGCTCCACGGACGCCTTGTTCATCACGATCGCGTCTTCCATGTTGTACCCGTGGTACGACATGACCGCCACGACGAAGTTCTGGCCCGCGGGTCGGCGGTTGAACGCGACGTACTTCATCGTCTCCGTCTGGACGACCGGCGCCTGCGGGTAGTGGAGCAGGTGGGACCGCGTGTCCGGCCGCATCCGGTAGTTGCTAGCCGCGAGGCCGAGGGACTGCTTCGCCATGCCCGCGCCCATCGTGACGCGCGGGGACGAGTTGTGCTCCGGATACGGCACGAGGCCGGAGGCGACGCCGAGGATCGTGACGGGGTCCAGCTCCAGGTGCGTGTGTTCCTTCGTGAGCTGCGACGGCACCTGGAACGCCTTGCCGCAGTTCCGGCACTCGAGTTCCGCCTGCGGGTCCGCGGCGCCCATGTTCTTCCAGAGCACGTCGTTCCGCGACAACGCCCGCTTGCAGTGCTTGCACCGGTTCGGCACGTCGAACGGGTAGATCGAGATGAACGTGTCCTCCTCCTCTTCCGCGTCGATCCACTCCACAATCCCGTTGCGGACGAGGTCGGACCACCGCATCTTCCCGATCCGCAAGTCCTCGAGGTGGCGGCGGTTGAGGACGAGCCGTCCGTCCTTCACGACGAGCATCGGGCGGCGGATGCGACCTTCGTCGCAGTTGATCCACACCTCGTTCATGTTCTCGTCGAAGTGGACGTTGACCTCGTGGCTCAGCAAGCCGGAACGGCGGCGCTCCCGGACCTCCTGCACGAGCGGCCTTCCCTCCTCGTGGAGGCCGATGAGGTCCCCGTTCACGTACACGCGCGTGAGCTCCACGGCCTGCCCGCCGACCTGGCGGGTGCCGAGGTCCGCGAGGAGCAAGTGGACCTCCGTCTCCGGGAATCCCTCGGACACGTCGATCACGAGGGCAGTGTTCTTCACGAGCCCGCAGTTCTGCCCTTCCGGGGTCTCGTTCGGGCACAGGCGGCCCCACTGGGTCGGGTGCAGGTCGCGCGCCTCGAAGTGGGGCTGGGATCGGGTCAAGGGAGACGTCACGCGCCGCAGGTGGGACAGCGCGCTCACGTTCGACGTCCGGTCGAGGAGTTGGCTCACGCCCGCCCGGCCGCCGACCCAGTTTCCGGTCGCGAGCGCGTGCAGCAGCCGCTGGCTCAACAGGTCGGGACGGATTGCGCTGCTGATCTTGACCTCCTTCCGACGCGCGTAGTTCCGCTCGAGCTGGTACTTCAGGTCCTTGATCAGGTTCGCGAACGCGACGCGGAACAGGTCCTCCATGAGGTCCCCGGCGAGCTTCAGCCGCTTGTTCGAGTAGTGGTCCTTGTCGTCCTGCCGCCGCTTCCCGAGCTGCAGCTCGAGAACGGAGCGGGCGACGCGGCCGAGGAAGATCGCCTTCTTCATCCGGTCCTCGCGGGAGTCGCCGAGGTGCGGCAGCAGGCTCCGGTCGAGGATCGATTCGACCTTCTTGATCCGGTACTCCTTCGCCTGGCCCGTCGCGAACTTCCGCTCCAGGTATCCGAGCGCATCGTCCTTCGAGAAAATCCCATTCGGCGGATACAGCTTCTTGTTCCGCACTTCCTCGATGTTCGCGTAGACGATGTTCGCCATCTCCGGCGAGCTGACGATCGCGTTGTAGATCTCCTCGTCCTTCTCCATCCCCAACGCCTTCATCAGGATCACGAGCGGGATCTGCCCGCTCGCGGTCGGGACCGTGACGACGAGAACTCCGTCCTTCTTCATCTCGACGAGCGTGAGCGCGCGGTACCCTTCCTTTTGGGAGAACACCTTCGCGATCGGCACCTCCCGCCCGTATCGCTCGTTGAACTCGACGAGGACGCGGTTCGGCGCAAGGTCCTCGAGGGAGATCAGGACGCGCTCCGTCCCCGCGATGATGAAGTAGCCGCCGGGGTCGTACGGGTCCTCCCCCTTCTCCGTGAGTTTCGTGACGTACTCGTCCTCCGTCAGCTCCCCTTCCGTCTCGAGGTTTTCGCGGTACAGGGAGCACCGCTTCGACTTGACCATGATCGGCAGGTTGCCGATGGGGACCCACTCCGGCTCCCGCTCGATCCCGTTCTCGATGACCGTAAATTCCAGGTAAATCGGCGCGGTGTAGTTCAAATTCCGAATCCGCGCCTCCATCGGCGTCAGCGCGTGCGTCGCGCCGTTCGCCTCCTTCACGATCGGCGTGGCGACCTTGACCGTCGGCTTCGCCTCCAAATCGATGCGGCCTTTGTCGTCCCGCTTCCGGCCGATCCGGATCTCGATGACGTCGCCCTCCGTGCGGTCCTCGTCCAGCTTGATGATCCCGCGCCGCTCGTCCTCCGGCGAGACCCGCAGGTTGTCGACGATCCGCTGCATCCGGCTATTCGGGTTGTCGATCGTCGGCAAGAAGTCGTTGAAGCTCGCAATGTGATGGTTCACGATGCTCCGTTCCCGGAAGAACGCCTCCACGAGTCCGCGCATGGTTTACCTCCCGACGACGAGACGGTACGCCTCGGACACCCCGGCGGTCTGGGTGAGGCGCATGATCTTCACGATGCTGCCCTCGGCGATGTCGCCGTGGATCTTCTCGAGCACCCGGATCACGGGGTCCGTCTTCCGGATCTTCGGCAACTGGTCCCGCGTAATCTTCAGGGACTTCAACACCTGGTCGGCCTCTTCCGGCGCCAGCAACCGATGCTCCGGGACGAGCTTGTGTTCGAGCACGTTAAACCGCAAGGGGGGGCCTTCCGTACGTTTTCATGGCTGCATGTCGCCGCGCGGGCGGGCCCGCGGGGACTTTCGAAGCCCCCGCGGCGCGCGAAGGCATTTTCGAACCCCGGACCACCTGGTTTCCTCCGTGGCTCATACGAGCCAGTTAAAAGCCAGATGCTCTTTCTAGGGACGGCCTGCACGACACGTCCAACCTAGCTGAGCTACGGGCCCCGAGCGCTACGGCAGACATGCGAGCCAGTGCCTAACTTTCACTCCTAGATAAACATTGCGTCCGGCGTTCCGTCCGAATTGCGTCGCGCGGCATCGAGCGCGCGTGCGACCGCGCGGGCGGTTCCGCGAGGCGAACCTTTTATACGAACCCCCTCATCGCCGACGCCCGTGATGCGCCAAGAGAAGCGATGCGTTTCCTGCGGCCTCGTCCTCAAGCAGAGGGGGGCGACGTCGTTCCCGTGCCCGAACTGCGGGGAGGTCACGCTCGGGCGGTGCCGCCGATGCCGGGACCAGGGCGTCGCCTACGCGTGTCCGGCGTGCGGGTTCCGGGGGCCGTGACGTGGGGAAGGTCGCGGTCACGTTTCGAATTCTGCCAGATGGGACGGAGGTCGACGTCGCGGACCTGGCCACGTCCGTCCGGAGCACCTTGGGCGATCGCGTGCGGGACGTCGCCGTGCGCCCGATCGCGTTCGGGTTGAAGGCCCTCGAGGCGACCGTCGTCGTCGAGGACGCGGAGGGGGAGGCGGAGAGGGTCGAGGGGACCCTCCGCGGGATCGCCGGCGTGGGCGCGGTCGAGACGCTCGGCGTCACCCTCGTGTGATCAGTACGGCATCTCCCCTCGGACGAACGCCCGGGTCCGCTCGTTTCTTGGGTTCGTGAAGAACGTCTCGACGTCCGCCGTCTCGACAAGCTTCCCGCCGAGGAGAAGCCCCGCCCGGCGGGCGACCCGCTTCGCCTGGAACAGGTTGTGGGTCACGATCACGATCGTCGCCTGCGTCTCCCGATGGTACGCGGTCACTGCGCCCTCGAGGAGGGAGACGTTCGCAGGGTCCAAATTGGCGGTGAACTCGTCGAGCAGGAGGAGCTTCGGCCGCAGGACCGCGGCGCGGGCGAAGCACACGCGTTGCGCCTCCCCCGCGGACAACGTCCACGCCTTCGCGTCGCGGGCGTCCCGCAGGCCAACGCGGTCGAGGGCCGCCGACACGCGCCGGTCGATTTCCTCCTCGGGAAGCCCTTGGAGGTGCAGCCCGTACGCGACGTTGTCGAACACCGTGCGCCGGAACACCGCGGGGCGCTGCATGACGAGCCCGACCTCCCGCCCGAGGCCGGAGCTTCGCGGATTGGCGGTGCCGTCGACGACAACCTCCCCGGCGTCCGGCCCGTCGAGTCCCGCGACGATGCGGAGCAACGTCGTCTTGCCCGCGCCGCTCGGCCCGACGAGCGCGAACACCTCCTGCGGCTCCACCGCCAGATCGACGCCGTCGAGCACGCGCTTCGCGCCGAACGACTTCTGTACGCCGCGTAGGCGAACGGAGACGGTCATCGGTACCCCCGCTGCTGGACCCAGTACAGGACGAGGAAGATCCCGAAGGCGACCGCGAGCAGGATGAGGCCGAGGGCGATCGCCTCCGTGAAGTTCCCTCGCCCCGTCTCGAGCACGATTGCGGTCGTGAGGACGCGTGTGGCCCCGCGGATGTTGCCGCCGACGATCAGGACGGCGCCCACCTCGGAGATTGCCCGGCCGAAGCCGACCATGATCGCGGTGATGACCCCGAGGCGCGCCTCCACGATGACCGTCGCCGCGAGTGCCCAGCCCCGCGCGCCGAGGGTCCGCGCGGCCTCCTTCACGTCTCGCCCGACGGACGCGACCGCGGAGTACGCCACGCCCGTGACGATCGGGGTGACGATGAGCACCTGCGCGAAGATCATCCCCCCGGGCGTGAACAATAGGCCGAGGGCGCCGAGCGGGCCCTCCTTCGAGAGCAGAATGTACACGAGGAGGCCCGCGAGCACGGGCGGCATCCCGTACAAGGTGAACACGATCGCCTTCGCAATCGTGAGTGCGGGCCGCCGGCCGCGCGCTTCCTCCCGCAACGCGAGGAACGCGCCGAGCGGGATCCCCAGCAAGGACGCGATGCCCGTGGAGGATGCCGCCACGTACAGCGACAACCCGGCGATTTGCAGCAGTTCCTGGGACAGTTCGACCATGTGCCTCACGGATTCGCGTTCGGGGTGAAAATCGTCCGACCTCCGATGCGGAACGATGCGATGAGGGCCTGTGCCTCCGGGCCGATGAGCCACTGCGCGAACCGGTCCGCGTCCGCGTACCGCACGTCGGGGTGGGTCGCCGGGTTGACGGGCATCACGCTGTACTGGTTCTGAAGGGGCGGCACGTTCTCCACGATCACGCCGAGGTCGAGCCGGGACCGCATCGTCGCGAACGTGCCGTCGTCCGCCAACGTGTACGCGTGCAGCTGGTCGGCGATGCGGAGCGTGGCGCCCATCCCCTGCCCCGCTTCCTTGTACCACGCGCCGGGCGCGGGCGCGAGCCCCGCGAGCCGCCAAAGCTCGAGCTCCTTCGTGTGGGTCCCGGAGCCGTCGCCTCGGGAGATGAACGGACACTCGCAGGCGGCGAGGCGCTGGAACGCGAGGGTCACGTTGTCCCCCCGCGCGTTCGCGGGGTCGCCCGGAGGGCCGACGAGGATGAAGAAGTTGAACATGACCGGCTCCCGATACGCCGCGTGGCCCACCTGCAGGAAGGCGATCTCCTTCCCGGGCGCATGCGCGAGCACGACGTCCGCGTCGCCCCGGCGGCCGAGTTCCAACGCCTGGCCCGTGCCGACCGCAATGACGCGGACCGTGATCCCGGTCTCCCCGGTGAACCGGGGGAGCAGGAAGTCGAGCAGGCCGGAGTCCTCCGTGCTCGTCGTCGTCGCGAGCACGATCGCGCGCCCCTGCGGGAGCGCCGCGGGCGTCACGAGGCCCAACAGGAGCGAGGCGAGGAGAAGCGGGAGGACGATGCGCCGGGGGACGGCCATGGCCACGCGAAAACGGCTGGCCGGGGGATAAAGGCGACGGACCCGTGCATGTACGGCGTACGCCTTTTCCGCGCCGCGCGCTCGGGCCCGCGTGTTGCGCGGGGACGTGCACGGACGGGTCCCGTTCGCCCTCGTCGCCGTCCTCCTCGTGTTGTCCGCGTCCGTCAGCGCGATGTATCTCGCCGCGTTCGCCCACGATGCGTCCGAGCGCCGCCTGCGAGAGGCGCAGCTCGACGCGCTCGCCCAGGTC
>JACQPO010000005.1 GCA_016207545.1 Methanobacteriota archaeon
GCGTTCACGACCCACATATAGGTTGTGTGCCTATTCGTGGAAGTCACACGCCGTGCAGCAGGCGATCCGCGATGAGCCCCACGAGGAGGGCCGCGAGGTACGGTCCCGAGGCGCGGTACCCGGCCCAGGCGTTCCGCACCGTCGGGGAGCGCAAGAAGCGGAACGCGTAGTACAGCAGAATTGCGCTCGCGATGATCGCCACCGCCAAGTAGGCGAGCCCGGAGACCTGGAGGACCCAGAACGAGAGGGCGAACGGCGGCACGAGGGCCGTGGACACGACGATCCACTTCGCGGCGGTCCGCTCGTCCGTGATCGCGGGCAACATCGGCAGCCGCGCGCGGGCGTAGTCCTCCCGCATGCGGAACGCGAGGGCCCAGAAGTGCCCGGGGGTCCAGAGGAACACGAGGACCGCGATTAACGCCGCGCCGAGGCTCACGCTGCCGCTCGCCGCGGCGCTTCCCGCCAACGCGGGACACGAGCCGGCGAACCCGCCGATGACGATGTTCGCCACGCTCCGTCGCTTCAGGCCGACCGTGTAGACGAACACGTAGACGAGGAAGCCGAGGCCGACGAACGCGGCCGTGAGCGGGTTGACGAGGAACGCGAGGATCAACGCGACGCCGATGAGGCCCAGGCCCAAGACGAGCGCGCGTTCCGGGGGCACGCGGCCCGAGGGGATGGGACGGCTGCGGGTGCGTCGCATGAGGCCGTCCACGTCTCGGTCGATGTACTGGTTCACGGCGCTTGCACCGCCGGACGCGAGGAGACCGGAGACGAGGAGGAGGGCGAACGGAAGGGTGACCACGACAGGGCCGCTCGTGACGAGATATCCGGACGCCGCGACGAGCAGGAGGAGTGCAGCGATGCGGAGCTTCAGGAGCTCCACATAGTCCCGCCAGCCTGGTCGCGACACGGTCTCGCCATCGCCCAGGTGTAGATAACGGTTTGGCGGCCTCGGGGCGGAGGCCACGCATGCGCAGAGGGGCGCGACGCACGCGGAGACCGAAGGAGTTATAGTCCGGTCCCTCTTCCGCAGCGCCCGGAACGGGTAGGATGGCGGAGGCGCACGCGGAGGCCCATGAGGTCCATCACCGCAGCATCTGGCCCCTCACCGTCGCACTCGCGGGCGGCTTCGGGTTTGGCGGCCTCGCGACGCAGATGTGGCCCCTCGTCGTCATTGGCATCGTACTCCTCGGCGTCGGCGTCGGCGGCTTCCTCTGGCAGGACGCCCGCGGAATTTCGTTCGCCGTGAAGCAGGCGGCGGAGGAGAAGCCGTTCGTCGGCATCAGCGTCCGCAAGCTCGGGATGTGGATTTTTATTGTCTCCGAGATTTTCTTCTTCACGGGTCTCATCGGCGCCGGTCTTGCGTTGCGCGTCCGCGCGCCGTTCTGGCCCAATCCCGCCAGCTCCGATTTCCCGTTGAACGTCCCGCTCACCGCGGTGAACACGTTCATCCTGATTGCGAGCAGCTTCACGATGGCGGAGGCGGTCCACGCCGCGCATCTCGGCAAGGAGAAGCACATGAAGGTGTTCCTGCTCGCGACGCTCATCCTCGGAACGACGTTTGTCTCGATTCAGGCAATTGAGTACTTCAAGATCTTCCTCGAGGAGAACCTTACGCCGTGGCCCAACCCGATTCGGCCGGAGCTTGGCTCCTTCGGCTCCGCGTTCTACACGCAGACGGGGTTCCACGGCGCGCACGTCACGGGCGGATTGTTCGGACTCGCGTTCCTCAGCGTGAAGGCGTTGCGCGGGCGCGCCTGGCCCAGCCGGGCGGAGACCGTCGAGATCGTCGGCCTGTATTGGCACTTCGTCGACGTCGTGTGGATCTTCCTGTTCCCCATCATGTACCTGATCGGGAGGTGACCATGGCGGCCCCAACGACCGTGGCTCACGGAACGGAGCGCATCGCGCAGGAACTCAAGCGGCCGTACGTGCTCGTGCTCGTCCTCCTCGCAATCGTCACGGTGGCGGAGGTGCAGGTCCCGACGTTGGGCCGCAACCTCGACTTCACGACGACGCTCCAGGCGAGCCTCCTGATGACCTCCTCCGTGGTGAAGGCCAGCCTCGTCGCCCTCTACTACATGCACCTGCGGTACGAGCCCCGGCTCCTGAGTCTTCTCCCCGTGGGCCCGCTCGTGTTCGTGCTCCTCCTCGTCGTTACGGTTATGTCCCACTGAGGCCGCGTCGGCCACTGGGACACAAACTATTTACGGGAACCTCGGATAGGCGACTTGCTCGGAAGGGGTTCCTCCGTGGCTTATCCGACCGTCGTGAAGGTCCGCGAGGAGGCCGCGCTCGAGGCGCGGACGTGGCGGGAAGTCGCGTATCACTGGATGACGACGACGAACCACAAGGAAATCGGCATCCTGTACATCGTGTTCTCCTTCACGTTCTTCGTCCTCGCCGGGCTCCTCGCGATGTTCATACGGGCGGAGCTCGCGACGCCGGGCCCCACGATCCTCGACGAAAGCCGCTACGCGCAGTTCTTTTCGACCCACGGGACGTCGATGATCTTCCTGTTCATCATCCCCGTCTTCGTCGGGTTCGCGAACTACTTCGTCCCCCCCCTGATCGGCGCGAAGGACATGGCGTTCCCGCGAATCAATGCCCTCGGCTTCTGGATGCTCCTGCCGGCTGCGGCGATGATCTGGATTGGACAGGCCGATGTCGGCTGGACCGGGTACGCGCCGCTCACGAATCGGATTTACACGCCGGGCTCCGGAGTCGACCTGTGGCTCGCGGGGCTGATCATGGTCGGCACCTCCTCCATCCTAGGCGGCGTCAACTTCCTCGTCACAATCTTCAAACTGCGACGCCCCGGCCTGACGTTCTGGAAGATGCCGCTGTTCGTCTGGGCGATGATGGCCACGTCGGTCATGGTCGTGATGGCCACGCCCGTGCTTGCCGGGGCGCTCACCCTTGCGTTCCTCGACCGCAACATCGGAACGTGCTTTTTCCTCACGACGGGCGCGTGCGCGGCCCACAGCCCGGGCAATCCCGGCGACCCGATCCTGTGGCAACACCTGTTCTGGTTCTACTCCCACCCCGCTGTGTACATCATGGTCCTGCCCGCGATGGGCGTCGTCAACGAGGTCATACCGAAGATGGTCCGCAAGCCGCTGTACGGCTACAAGGCGATGGCGCTCGCGCTCTTCGGCATCGCGCTCATCGGATTCCTCGTGTGGGTCCACCATATGTTCACGACCGGCCTCTCCCTCACCGCCCGGGCGCCGTTCATGTTCGCGACGATGGCGGTGGCGATCCCGACGGGCGTGAAGATTTTCAACTGGCTCGCGACAATCTGGCGGGGTAGCATCAACTTCCGGACCCCGCTCCTTTTCGCGGTCGGGTTCATCGCGCTGTTCACGATCGGCGGCATCACCGGCGTGTACCAGGCGTCGATCCCCGTGGACTACAAGCTGCAGGAGTCGTACTGGGTCGTCGCCCACCTCCACTACGTGCTGTTCGGCGGCTCCGTCATGGGCCTGTTTGCGGCCGCGTACTTCTGGTTTCCGACGATCACGGGCCGGATGTACAACGAGCGCCTCGGGCAGATCCACTTCCTCGCGACGCTCGTCGGCATGAACCTCACGTTCTTCCCGATGCACTTCATCGGCCTCAGCGGGATGCTCCGCCGCACGTTCGACTACACGAACGAGATCGCGTTTTGGCCGGAGCTGGGCCCGCTGAACCTGCTCTCCTCGATCGGGGCGTTCCTACTCGGGGCGTCCCAGCTGATCTTCTTCTACAACGTGATCGTGAGCCGGTACAAGGGGAAGCCCGCGCCGGCGGACCCGTGGGCGTGAGTCCGTGCGCGCGCTGAGGGCCCTCTCCCTGGCCTCCGTGCTCGGCGCGTGGGTCGTCATCTCGATTGGGGGTTTTGTGACCTCCACAGGCTCCGGCCTCGGGTGCCGGGACGTGATCCTGTGCGGGGAGGCGCCCTTAGGCTCCGCGGCGGCGACGATCGAGGTGACCCACCGTGTCGCGGCATGGATCGAGGGGGGCCTCGTCCTCGCGCTCCTCGTCCTCGTGTTGCTGCGGTATCGGAGCTGGAACCCCGTCCGCAACCTCACGGTGCTCGTCTTCGTCCTCATCGTCGTCCAGTCCGTCCTCGGGATGCTCTCCGTCGCCGCCGGTTATGGCGCGCTCGGCGACCTCAGCGCCTATCCCGTCTTTGTCGGCCTGCACCTTGCGGTCGGAACCGCTACGTTGGCGGTGGCCGTGCTCAACGCGGCGTTCATTTTCTTCCGGCCTCCGCTGGCGCCAGCCCCGACTGGCACATCTGCGCGAAGCACGACCGTAGAGGTGTGATGCGCCTCGACGCGTTTCGGCAAAGTTTAAGTGGAATCCGTGGTAGGGAGACCTGTGCGCGCGCGGTTCCTCGCGGCGGTCGTCGCGTTCCTCATCATCGTCTCGCCACCGGCCGCGGACGTATGGAACCCGGTCCGGGTCGCCACCGCACACGAAGGAGGGGTCGACCACGGCGCGGTGTTCAACGGCACGTTGGCGGCGCAGGCCTCGGTGACGCGCCATCTCGATTTTGAGGGCGGTCAGCCGCTCGTCGGCGGCTGGGTGTTCCTACTCGGGGCGAGGGTCGAGGGCGAGCTCGTCGCGCGCCTCACGGTCGGGGCCAGCGTGGCGAAGGAGTGGACAATCGCTCCGGGCGGCACGCAGATTCGGACGACAATCCTCCCGGAGACCGGCGTGTACGATTTGACCCTCGAGAATCCGGGCGCCGCCGACGTGCGATACTGGGCGTACTTCGACCAGTCGTGCCGATGCATCGGGAAGTTCGTCCCCGCGGAGATTCCCGACGGCTACGTGATTTTCAACACGGACACGACAGGCCCGAGCACCGTGTTCGCGCAGCTGAACGATCCCCCCGCGATGGACGTGAAGGTGAGCGCGGCCCTGCTCACGGGCCAGGAGGGGGTGTGGCCGTCGGACTTCCAGATCTTGGCTGTCTCTGCCACGCCCGTGCAGCGGACCGTGCGGGACATCACCGTCTGGCTGCACGAGCTGCGGTTCGATGTGGGGACGGCAACAACCGTGTATTTCTTCGTTCAAGGCGTCGCGTTCCATGGAGACCTCAACACGCCGAAGGGCCAGCTCGCGATCAGCCCATACTACGAGGTGACGGAGAAGGCGGATTTGTCGCCGTTCCTCTACGTGGGGATCGCCGGGGCGTTCCTGATCGCGGGAATTCTGATCCTGCGACGCGTCCGGGCAAGCCCCGCCCCACGGCCCATCAAGAAGACGGAGGTCCGGCGACCGAGCGCGACGAAGGTCAATCGTCGCGGCGGCGGGCGTGGTGGATCACGTACACGAAAATCGCAACGCTCCCGACGGCGAACGTGAGGAGGGTCATGTCGTACAGGGGCAGAGCCGCCGTTGGCGTCACCGTCCCCTCGCCGACGATGTAGTCCGCCCTCATGCCGTTCGCCTCGTGGCCCGGGACTGCGCAGATGTACCTCCCGCCTGCGTCTTCGCCAAACGTGTACGGCCCGACGAAGACCGTCCCTCCCGGAAAGATAATTTCGTCGTGCTTGACGTCGCTGTAAACGCCTTTCATCGTGAAATTGTGGGGCTGCGTCCCCACATTATGTACCTCAAAGATGACGGTCTCGCCCCTTGCGATGCGCAGCGGATCCTGCGGCGGTTGGGGAGTAACGAACCACTCCCCGAGGTGAATGACGATTACGGTGCCCAGCTCGATCGTCAGTTGGCCCACCATGCCGTTCGCGCGTGCCGTGGAATCTACGGGGCCGTAGGCGACAGGCGCCGCCGAGGCTTCGGTGATGTTGAACACGAGGTCAGCGGAGGAAAAGGGTGCAACCGTCACGTTCACATCGATCGGGGTGTCCACTCGGAAGTCATAGGACACAGAGTTGTTGTTCCAGATGCGGAGCCGAACCTCCGACCCGAAAGGATAGCGCACCGTGGCGGGACGAATGCTCCATGGAGCTGTCGCGTTGCCGCCAAACTGCCGAAGCTCGACGGGCGTGAACGTCGGCTCTCGCACCGGCGGGCCATAAATGTTGTCACGTTCGCCTTGCCGGAATACATGGATTGTGGCGCGCATCCCGTAGTGCCCAACGCCGCAAAACTCCGCGCATTGCGTGATGTATTCGCCGGGATCCTCCGCGCGAACCCATGCGATGTTGTCCCGTCCCGGAATTGCGTCGACCTTGACGCCAAGCTGGGGAAGGGCGAAGCCATGGATGACATCGGTCGATGTGATGACGAACTTCACGACGATGTCTTCCTGAAACCACACTTCTCCCGTCTGGTTCGTGCCGTCCTCATACTTGAAAATCCACCCAAACTGGAATCCCGTCACGTAGATTGTCGTGTCTTCCGGCGGGAACGTGTCCGTGTACAAGAGGACGGGGACGGAGATTGCGCGGATGATGATTAGGATAACCGTCGGCACGACGGTCCAGATGAGTTCGACCTTTCGGTTCCCGTGCGA
>JACQPO010000081.1 GCA_016207545.1 Methanobacteriota archaeon
CATCTCGAGGAACCGAGCGAACGCCCTTGCTAGGTCCATCGCGATTGGTGTCCCAACTCCAATCGGATGCCTCCGGCGTCTAAGAGGCCATCGGTCCCATCCTTTCCGCTGATTCGCTTGTTTGACAACTTCGGCCGTCTGAAACGTGCACGCCAAGGGCTACACGCGCTCGAGGAACGCCTGGTGGATGCGCAGGTCCCCGCTCAGCTCCGGGTGGAAGCAAGCGCCCCACAGGTCTCCCTGTCGGGCGAGGACAATCGCGTCCCCGAGGCGCGCGAGCGGCTCGCATGCGCCCCAGACCCGCGTGATCGCGGGCGCGCGGATGAACACCGCGCGGAACGGCGGGTCCATCCCGTCGACGGGCACCGCGGCCTCGAACGATTCCCGTTGGCGGCCAAACGCGTTCCGGTCCACGGCCATGTCCATGAGCGCGAGGAGTTTCGTGTGGGTCTGGCGCACCTGGTCGTCCCCTTCCTTCGCGAGGAGGATGCACCCCGCGCACGTGCCCAAGATTGGCATCCCCTCGGCCGCGCGACGTACGATGTCCTCGAACACCCCGCTCCGCACGAGGAGCTTCGAAATCGTCGTGCTCTCGCCGCCGGGGATCGTGAGCGCGTGGCACCCCGCCAAGTCCCCGCGCCGCCGGACGGTCACCGTGTCGCCGGAGAATCCGCCCGCCTTCATCGCGGCGCGGACGGCGTCGACGTGCTCGGACACGTCTCCCTGAACGGCGACGACGCCGACCCGCATCGTCCGCGCTATGCGGGGGCTCCGTTTATCTTTGTTGCCTCAGAAGTTCGGCCGCCGGACCGTTTTCCCGAGGAGATCCGCGAGCCACGCGGGCGGTCCGTCCAACCGGCGCGCGGCCGCGCCCTTCAACATGATCGCATCACCCCGTTCCGGCTGGAGGTCCGGCCGCTTCAAGAAGTCGTACGGGCCCTCGCGCGGCAGCACGACTTCGCCCATCGGCGACAACGTCGCCGCGGCCGGGCGGAGATCGTCGAGCGGGACGACCTGGAACAGGTGCTGGAAGAACCATGGCCGGTCCGGGTTCCCCCCGACGAGGCCGACCGCGACCCGGTCGTCCGGCTCGAGTTCCGTGTTCCGGACGAGCGCCGCGCGGTTCAGGCCGACCTGGTCCGGCTCGAGTTCCTCGGATCGACCGCCAAACGGAGACACGTACCAGTGGCGCAGGGTCTCGATCGGATACGGAAGTGCGTCGGATTCTTCGGCCTTCGGGGGAACTCGCATGGTGAGGGAAACGATTCCTTCCATGGTCCCGGGATACTTCAAGGTTGCCGGACGGTTCCCGCCCGTGATTCCGTGGCACGGCGTCCGCGCGCGCAGATGCCGCTGTGAGAAGGTTTAACTAGGGTTTGCCTCTACGCGACGCCGGGAGGACCTCGTGGCGGTCGGATTCGTCCTCATCAGCACGGAGCCGACGAAGGAACGCCAGGTCTACCAGAAGCTTCTGAAGATCGAGGAAGTCGTGGAGCTGTACCCGCTGTTCGGGGACTACGACTTGATCGCGAAGGTCGAGGCGAAGGACTACAACACGATCGGGGAGATCGTCGTCTCGAAAATCCGCACGATCGACGGCGTCCGCACGACGAAGACGCTCACGAAGATCTCGTTCTGACCGTCACCGTCGCGCGTGGGGAAGGTATTTAAATTGCAAGGTCCTAATCCAAGAGCCATAGCCCCCGGATGCCTGGGCGCAAGCCCAGGGGTGCCTCTCGATATGAAAGAGATTGCCTTCCGCGTGGGTGGCGCCGCCGGCGACGGTGTCGCGTCCACCGCGGAGACGTTCGCCCGCCTGTGCGTGCGGGCCGGCCTGTACGTGCACACGTATTCCAGCTACCAATCCGTGATCCGAGGCGGCCACGTGTGGACGCAGGTCCGCGCCGCGGAGGAGCCGGTCCCGTCCCACGGGGAGGACCCGAACCTCCTCATCGCCTTGAACCAGGAGACCGCGGACATCCACGTGCCCCTCGTCCGCGAGGGCGGGGGGATCGTCTACGACGAGGCGTTGAGCAAGCTCGACGGCCTCGGGACCCGCCCGGACGTGCGCAAGGTCCGGCTGCCGATGCTCCAGACCGCGCAACAGCTCGGGGAGCCGATGATGAAGAACGTCGTCGCCCTCGGCGCGGCCCTCGCGCTCCTCGACTTCCCGTTCGCGCCGCTCGAGAACGGCCTCCGGGAGACGTTCGGCCACAAGAAGCCCGAAATCGTGGAGATGAACCTCAAGGCGGCCCACACGGGGTACGACGCGATCGCGGCGAACGGCGGGAGCCTGGGCGTCGGCGTCCCGTTCGGGAAAGCCCCGGGCCGGATGATGATGACGGGGAACGATGCCATGTGCCTCGGGGCGCTCGCGGCGGGGTGCAAGTTCTACTCCGCGTACCCGATGACGCCCGCGTCCTCAATCCTGCACTGGATGGCGGTACACGGGCCAAAGTACGGCGTCGTCGTGAAGCAGGCGGAGGACGAGTTGGCGGTGATCAACATGGCAATCGGGGCCGCCCACGCGGGCGTGCGCGCGATGTGCGCGACGTCCGGCGGCGGCTTCTGCCTCATGGTCGAGGCGCTCGGCCAGGCGGGGATGACGGAGACCCCCGTCCTGTGCGTCCTCGTCCAGCGGGCGGGACCGAGCACGGGCCTGCCGACGAAGACGGAACAGGGGGACCTGAACCTCGCCCTGGGGGCGGGGCAGGGCGACTGGCCCCGAGCGATCCTCGCGCCGCGGAACGCACCGGAATGCTTCGACGCGACGGTCCGCGCGTTCAACCTCGCGGAGGTGTACCAGACGCCAATTATCGTGATGTCGGACCTGTACCTCGGCGAGGGGAACCGGACCGTCGAGTCCGGGCAGCTCGACTTCAACGTCCCGATCCTGCGCGGCTTCCTCGTGGACGGAAACGGGGACGGGAAGGACTACAAGCGGTACGCGTTCACGGAGACCGGGATTTCCCCCCGCGCGTTCCCGGGCACGAAGGGCTACCAGCACGTCGCGGCGACGGACGAACACGCGGAGCAGGGGATCCTCATCAGCGACGTGCTCGCCGGCGTGCCGCGGTGGATCGAGGAGCGGCGCAAGATGATGGAGAAGCGGATGCGGAAGACCGAGGGGCTGCGGCACGAACTGCGCCCGCCGGAGTTGTGGGGTCCCGCGGACGCGGACCTGACGATCGTGAGCTGGGGCTCCACGCAGGGCGCCGTTCGGGAGGCGCTCGGCCGGCTCCACGCGATGGGCCACGAGGTGAACAGCCTCGAGTTCTGCGACCTGTTCCCGATGCGGATCGAGAAGACGCAGGAGGCCCTCGAGGGGGTAAACAAGTCGTTGTGCGTCGAGGTGAACTACACGGGCCAGTTCGCCCGCCTGCTGCGCGCGGAGACGGGATACAAGGTCGACCACATGTTCACAAAGTACGACGGGGAGCCGTTCGAGCCGCGCGAGATCGTGGCCCGGGCGCTCGAGGTGATCGAGCATGGCGGTTGAGCTGCAGCAGTACAAGTCCGAGGTGAAGCCGGACTGGTGTCCGGGGTGCGGCGATTTCGCCGTACTGACCGCCCTTACGAAGGCGCTCCAAGTCCTGCAGCTCCCGCCGTGGCAGGTGCTCATCGTCAGCGGAATCGGCTGCTCCTCGAACCTCCCCGGCTTCCTCGCCACGTACGGGTTCCACGGCATCCACGGGCGCGCGCTGCCGGTCGCGACGGGCGCGAAGCTCGCGAACCCCGAGATCACGGTGATCGCCTCGGGCGGCGACGGGGACGGGTACGGAATCGGCGCGGGCCACTTCGTCCACACGATGCGTCGGAACCTGGACATCACGTACGTCGTGATGAACAACGAGATTTACGGGCTCACGACGGGCCAGGCGAGCCCGACGAGCGAGAGGGAGCACAAGACGAAGAGCACGCCGCAGGGCGTGATCGAGAACCCGATCAACCCGCTCGCGCTCGCGATCGCCGCCGGGGCCACGTTCGTCGCCCGCGGGTTCTCGGGCGACATGAAGACGCTCACGGACATCACGGTCCGGGGAATCAAGCACAAGGGATTCTCCCTCCTGGACGTGATGAGCCCTTGCGTCACCTACAACAAGATCAACACGTACGACTGGTTCCGGCAGCGAGTATACGTCGCGGAGAAGGAGGGGCACAACCCGAAGGACCTCCACGCCGCGTTCGCGAAGGCGATGGAGTGGCCGAACCTGGACATGAAGCGGGACCGGATCCCCACGGGCGTGATTTACGAGGCCGAGGGGTATCCGACGTACGAGGACTTGGAGCCCGCGTACGGGCACGGCCCGCCCCTGAAGCAGAAGCTCGGGATCGACAACCCGGACGAGATCCTCAAGGAATTCTACTGATCAGTGCGTCCGAGAGATTGTCAGGAACTCGACGTCCTCGTTTGGGGAGACGCCGTCCCGCAGGCGGACGATTTTCGCGAGCTGTGCCTCGACGTTCGGGAGGATCGCGGCCAAGTCGATGCCCAGCTGCCCGGGCAGATACGGCTTCAGGTAGCCGACGCCGCTCGTGAGGAGGGCCGCGGAGCCGCGGTAGTTCTCATTCGTGTAGTGATGGAATCCGCCGGCGAGGTGGATGAGTCCCTTGAAGAAGTTCCGCGTGGGGCCTCGGTCGGCCTGCCAGATCTCCTCCCACACGTCGTGGGCTTCGAAGAAGTATCGGCGGTTGAACAGGTCGATGCCCTGGTCGAGGAGCATCTCGACGTCCACGGGATGTGCATGTAGGCCAAACTATAAGGCGGCTCTCACGGCTTGCCCGGCGGTGATGGGCACGTTTCACGTTCGCGTGCGCGTCTTCTCCCTCGCGAACCCGGAACGGAGCCAGGAGGTTGACATGCTTGTTGACACGGGAGCCACGCACCCGGTCATCCCGCGCGCGTTGGCGCTGGAGCTCGGCATTCGACCCGTAGAGCGCCGCCGGCTCCTCCTCGCGACCGGCGAGGTCATCCTTCGGGACGTCGGCTGGGCGGGCTTCGAATACAGCGGACGCTTCGCGGCGGCGATGTCCGTCCTCGGCGGGCCGCGCGAGCTGCCGATCTTGGGGGCGATCGCCCTCGAGGGGATGGGGCTGCAGGTCGATCCGCAGGAGAAGAAGCTGCGCCCGGCCCGCGAATACCTCCTCGCAACGGCCTAGTCCGGCAGCCGGGAGACGAGCTTCACCATCTCCGCGTAGTGGTGGCGGATCACGTCCGCACCCGGATCCCCCATCATCTGCTCCGCGTTCCGCTTGCACTGCTCAATCGCGGTCACAATCCCACGCTTCGTCGGGTTGTCGAAGCTTACGCCGCACTGGGCGAAGACGGTCGTCACGAACTGGCGGACCTGCGCCCGCAGCTGCTCGTCCGTCGTCGGTTGTCCGAGGAGTTCGAAGAACTCCCGGTTCGCGCTTTCGAAGCAGCGCAGGAGCTCGTCCCGCACGAACGCGGGCGTGAGCGCCTCGTCCGGGACCTCCGGGGCTCGGTAGACTTCCGTTGCCATCGGAACCCCCTCCGGGCCTCCAACTATAACGTCGTTATACTTAAGGTTGAGGCGGTCACAAGAGGATGAGCGGCGCGATTCGCCGCGGCTCGTACACGCCCTTGTCCGTGATGTACGCCGTCACGAGCTCCGGCGGGGTGAGGTCGAAGTATACGTTCCGCGCCGCGACGTCTGGCGGGGGTTCCAGCTCTTCGGGGGGCCGCGCGCCCGGCGGCGGAAACGTCTCCGCCGTGTGTGCGGCGTCGATCTTCAGGACCTCGCACGCCCCGTAGAACGGCTTCCCCGCCGCCTTCGCCGCGAGGGCGAGGGGATACGTACCGATCTTGTTCACGAGGGCGCCGTCCCGGAGCACGGAATCCGCGCCGGCGACGACCGCGTCGCACTCCCGCGCGAGGCTCGGTCCGAGCGCGTCCGCAACGAGCGTGACGGGGATGCCCATGGATGCGAGTTCCTCCGCCGTCTTGCGGCCCTCGAGCTGCGGACGCGATTCGAGGACGCAAACGGAGACGAGGCGGCCGCGGACATGGAGGAACTTGCACAGCGCGAGGACCGCGGCGCTCCGGCTGATCGTGAGCAAGGCCGCTTGGCCCGGAAGCACCTTGAGCGCGTTTCGCGCGATCTTCTCCTGCGCCCCCTCGATTTCCCGCCGCACTTCGCGCAACGCGATTGCGGGGTCGCCTCCCTCCGCGAGGAGCTGGGCACACAGGTGGGCCACGTTGCGCATGGCGGCCATGCTCGGCTGCGCAGCTTCCAGCCGGCCCGCCAACTCGCGCAACGTCTCCGGCGACGGCGTCGATGGCGCCAACGCCTCGAACGCCTCGAGCGCGCGGACGGACAGCTCGGAGGCGCCCGATGTCCGGTCCGCGGCGATCGCCGCCACGCGGGCCTCAACGTCCGGGGGCAGCATGTTCGAGCCTCCGGTGGTACACGACGAGCCCGTGGACGCTGTTCCGGATCCGGCGGTGGAGGAACTCTCGGGAGTAGAACGTCGCGCCCTTCCCGTACCGGCCGAACAACTCCTCGACCATCGCCTCCTCATCCTTCGCTTTGTATCGTTCGCGGACGAACGCAGACCATAGCTCGTACCGTTCGCGCTGGGTCTCGATTGCGGCCCGCGGCTCCGTGTGGGGCCCGAAGTGGGAGAACAGGAGGGCCCTCGGCTCGAACGCGAGCATCGTCTCGAACGAGGCGAGGTTGTTCGTCAGGTCGAACGATGGCGCCGGCGTGACGGGCATCAGGAGGTTGTCCCGCGGGAACCACAGGCCCGCCTCGTCGCCCGTGTAGATGCATCGGTTCTTCGCGTCCGTGACGATGAGCTCGTGGGGCGCGTGGCCGGGCGTGTGGTGGAACGTGAGGACGCGGCCGCCGAGGTCGAGCGTGTCGCCATCCCTCACCGCCACGAGCCGGTCGGGCCGGATGGGACGCATCGTGCCGAAGGACTCCGCCATGTCCTGGAGCGCATCCGTCGCGCTCGCGAGCAGGCGGGAGGGGTCGACGAGGTGCTTGTGCCCGCGCTCGTGGACGTACACGGTCGCGTTCCGCATCGCGTCGAGCAGGAAGCCGGCGCCGCCCGCGTGGTCGAGGTGGATGTGGCTCACGACGAGCGCGTCCACGTCTTCCGGGTTGTATCCGAAGTCGTGGACCGCCGCCAAGATCGCATCCGCATCGTTCGACGTGCCCGTCTCGACGAGCGCGACCCTCTCGTCGTCGATCAGGTAGACGGACCCGAACTCCCGCTCCCCGAACATGTGGACGTCCGTGTAGTACGTGTTCGGGTCCCACGGGAGCCGTTCGAACGGCATCGCTCCGCGGGACGTCGCGCCCGCGTATAGCCTTTCCCGGTGCGGCTTAATACGCGCGTCCGCCATTCGAGCCACGCGTGGGTAGCCAAGCCTGGCCAACGGCGCGAGGTTTAGGACCTCGTCCCGCAGGGGTTCCCAGGTTCGAATCCTGGCCCACGCAATGCCCCTCTGCGTTGGCAAGCTCGTTTGCTCAGGCCCCTTGGCTTCTGCCCCGCTGTACCGCGGGTCTAAGGTCAAGCGCCCTGCGGCACGAGGCCCAGTTGAGCCATCATTCCCAGCAGGTCGTAGTACTCGTGGGCCTCCGCAATCTTGCCATCCTCGACCTTGAATACGATGCACATCCGAAGTTCAACCGGCCTATTCGTGGGCTTGACGATCTGGCCGCCCGGGCCCGGTAAGGCGCCCTTGTGATGGGCGCGGAATAACCATTCCTGGCAGATCCACTCTCCTTGACCGATTGACCCGAGGAGCTGGTTCTGGCCATCAGGGAACGCTGTCATTGCGGTTTCGAAATTCCGCCGTATGGCGTCGCGCCCTTTGAACGGTTCCGGGGAGGCGGGGTGAACGTGGATCGCGGACTCGGCGAAAATCTCAACCAGGCCATCCAGGTCCTTCGCGTTGAACGCCTCGCGTGCGGCGTCGACAATCTTTCGATTTGCTTCGGTTGCCAGCGCCATTCCCGCGGTCGCAAGAGCCCCCTTCGAACTTAACAGGTTACGTGTCGGACGGAATTCACCGGGCGATCCGATCCGACTATCGCCGCAGCTCGTTCCCAGATGGCCCATGGTCCGTCATGTACACAACCGTGCGTCCCGAGCATTCGTCGAGATCCCAGCATGCTCGGCGATACGATAACGATTTCATTAAGCAATGAATTAATATAGTAGTCTAGACCTACTCCTCTTGGATGACGCCTTCCGCTTCGATCATGGCGCCTAGAGGGCCAACCGTGGCCACGCTGAAGGCCATCGAAGATGTCCTGCGGCGAGAGGCGGTGCCCATGACGCGATACAAGATCCGGCAGGCCTTGCGGAATCGAATCGCCCAGCCGCTCCTAGACCAGGCCATCGAGTACATGGCCGACCACGAGATGGTGTACGACGAGGGTCCTGGCGGCAACGTCCTCTGGATCCGCACCTCCGCCGCGACGCGCGCTCGGCTTCGCGGCGAATAGGCGGTGTGCGTGGCCAGGCCGAAGCTTCTCGGCATCGACTACGCCGCGAAAGCCGCACCCGTCGTCGAGGATTGGCGTCGGTTGGCGAAAACGGGAACCGACGACGAGAAACGTCGTGCGAGGGCCAAGCTCAAGAGCCTCACGACCTTCGAGCTTCGTGGCCGGACAAATCCGCTGACTGCGGGCGACCCCGTTGCCAAGGATCGCTGGCCTCGCGACCTCGTCCGCGACTATGGGGCGGACATCCCCAACCTGTTCCGATTTGAGCTGGCCGACCGGTGGCGGGGCTACTACTCGCTCATTGGGGAACCGGGTGGTGCCCGCATCTGGATTCTCTACTTGTGGGACCATCGCACGTACAGCAAGCAGAGTGGATACCCGAAAAGGTAGCTGTTTCCTCGCTATCATGGGCGATTCGCGGTTTGCTCTGAAAGGCGTGCTTCGCCGGAGCAGGGGTGCCGAGGGCGAACTCGCCCATGGATCCATCCGAATCCTGGCCCACGCATTCTTGCTAGCAGACATGATCACGGCCGGGTATTTCCCAACCATCTCACTTGGCCGTCGACTCCTGCGTGTTCGCAGTACTCCGAAAACCGCCGCTCAACGGCCTTCTTGTCGGTGGCGGAGAGCATTTTGAAAGGCTGAACCTCGATTGACGTATGGGTCTTCTTCGTGACCCGTTTCCACGTAGCAACGACGAATCCATCGACAAGGACCGTCGGTTTCACCATTCCGACGGGTATCTTCGGGAATATTCGTTTGTAGTATGCCATATCCATGAACCTGGACTTGTCTTTCAGACTCAACAGGAGGGAGTCGTACTTCGGGAGCACCGTTACTTTGGGAGAAGGCGGAACGTCCCTGTCGATGTCCCGGGCCAATGCGACGTACGGGTCTGTGGAATGCCCGATTCTCACCTCAACCAACTCTGTCGCAAGACTGCGCAGAGCCTGATTCACTTGACTCCTGGAAAGGTATGCCCAGTGCATGATGTCCTCCTTCGATACGGGCCCGTGACGGGCGATGTACCGGCGGAGCAGTTCGATCCGGCAGGTTTCATGGCCGGGGGGAGCGCCAAGGTTCGGGATCCAGTCGTCGGAACGCATCCACAAGCTGCGAGACCCACGCTTCCCCGCGTGGACGAGAAGACCCGAGAAGGCCATCTCGCCCACACCAGACCAGATCCCTTCCTTCAACCGCAGTCGGCGAGCCCTTCTGTTAACGAGCGCCCTCATCTCCTCCGCGGTGACGGCTCGTCCTTTTATCTCTTCCAGGACGGGTTCGTAGAGCAGCCTCCGTCTCCTTTCTCTAGCCGGATACCGCCGTTTCTTCGCGATCGTGTCAATCCAGTTCAAGAGCCTTTCAGCGCCCCCGCCGAGAACGTAAACGTAGTAGTCTTTGCTGGGAACCGTGTGCATGGCACTCCTTATGGCCCAAGTCCTGACGAGGCCACCACCCGGTTTCAGTTCGGAGAGGAGATCAGAACTGCTGAGACCGTCCGTCCGGGCCCAGAAGGATGAAATGCTTTCCCGGATGCTCTGCGATTGGATGCCACAACAGGCATCCGCCACCTTCATCGGAGCATCGCGTCCCTGCAATCTGCTGGAGAGACAGTGGGACCAGAGCAGGCGTCTGTTTAGATCCTCGTAAATCTCACCCTCGACGATAACACCTCCGGGCTCGCGCCCTTCGGGCACGAAGACCCGGGAGGGTCTAAAGCCTTACGAGCAAGAGGCGCGGATCTGGCCGACGCACCCATTGCGGTCACGCAGGCTCATGCGGTCCACATTCGCAGCGGCGTGTAGCCTTCCTGCCGCAACGAGACCGCCCCGAGCAGGAACCCGAGCCCCGTGAGTCCGATGCCGCCAAAAATGAGCAGGTGGACGGGCGCGAGGATCGACTCGAGTTCGGGGGAGAACCCCGCGATCTCGTGCTGGTAGAAGTCCGCCGTCAGTCCGAGCCCACTCATCCCGAGCCCCGCGGCCATCACGAGGAAGGCGAGTCCGAGCCGCTTCCACAGCCGGTGCGCCACGACCGTCGCGCGTTGCTCGACCATTGGATGACCCCGTTGTATGACGGAGTTATGTCCGGGCTTGGGCCCTCGCTCCCTATTCTCCCTACGCGCCAATAGAATACGTTCACTTGGCGAGGTCGACGAGGGCCACGCGCTCGAGGACGAGGTCCGCGATCCGGTCGGGCGGCA
Source organism: Methanobacteriota archaeon (assembly GCA_016207545.1). Lineage (GTDB taxonomy): Archaea > Thermoplasmatota > Thermoplasmata > RBG-16-68-12 > EA-27 > EA-27. The sequence continues at coordinate 10,684 of JACQPO010000081.1, forward strand.
CGGACGCGAGCTCCGCCTCCGTGATTCCGAAGGCCGCGAGCTTCCCCAGGGACGGCGCCAGGACGCCGTCGTCGCGGGTGAGGTTCAACACCGCCAAGAGTTCGCCCGGGTTCGCGTCCCCGAACAGGACGACCGCGAATTCCCTCGTGTCGTCCCGAATCCCCATCTTCCGGAGGGCGTCCGCGATCTGCCGCTCGCCGGAGGCGTATAGGACGAACTCCACCGCCAGCGACTTCGCGACGTTCGTGCCTTCCCGCATCGCACGCTCCGCGTGCTCCGCGGCGGACACGAGGTGGTCGCGACCGACGACGTACCGAGCGTCGAGGAGCTGGACCGCCCCTTCGAGGCCCCGCACCGCCGCCAACCGAACCTCCGGCGGACCCGCCTCCCCGCGCGCGCCGACGAACTGCACGGACCCGCAAACGGGCGCGGCGGTAAATAGCCCTCGGCCGATTCTCCCCGGGGGGCCGAGATGAGGCTCGAGAAGCTGTGCGACATGGACATGTACTACCGGGGCGAAGGCGTGTGGCTGCGCCCCTTCGGGGAAAAGGAGGCCGCCGGCTTCGGATCCGGTGACGGGGAGGTCCGGGGGGAGCGACTTCGGGGCAGGATGGTGTGGTCGAACCACCCGCGGAGGCGGGAGGACGGCGTGTGGTGTCCCGATTGCCACGGCTACATTACGACGGAGGACGGCGCCCAGATTCTCGTCTCGATTCGGGGCTACAGCGTCCGGGAGGAGACGCCGGATGTGCGCCGGGCGATCCTCACGACGGTCTCCTTCCAAGCGTCGGACCCGCGCTACCGGTGGCTCAATTTCGTGATCGGGGTGGGGGAGGGCGAAATCGAGGAGAATCCGAGGGACAAATCGGACCTCGACCACTGGTGGCTCCACGTGTACGCGTGCGTGAACGAGGTCGCGAAGGCGCCGCCCGCGATCCGGTGATCAGGAGCCCCACTCGGAGAGGGCAGTCTGTCCCGCGAGCTCCTGCGGCTTGACCTCCTTCCCAAGCTGTTCCTTGATCGAGATCGCGAGCGCGTTGCCGATTGTCGGGACGCGGGAGAGGTCGCCCGCGGACGCCTTCTGCAACTCGCGCAACGTCCGGTATCCCGCCCGGACGAGGGCGCGCGCTCGGACGCGGCCGACGCCGCGCAACTGCACGAGGGGCAGCAGGTCCTCCTTGATCCCGTACTGGAGGCGCGGGAGCAGCTTCGCGAGCGGCTTCACGCGGTCCCTGTTGAAGATCTTCGCGAGCTCGGCGGTCGCGTACGTGAGCCACTCCGCCTGGTCCACCATCCGGCGGATGTCGCCCGGACCGATGCCGAACCGTTTCGTGACCTCGTCCTCCGTCCGCTCCTCGATCCAGTCCGCGAGCAGGCACGCGGTCTTCACCTGCGCGAGGAAGAAGTCGTAGTCCTCGATCGGGAACGTGAGCGCTTCCTCCGCGATCTTCTCCTCGACCCACGCGTAGTCCCCGCGGCGCAGGTACAGGTTCGGCATGTCCGGGGTGCTGCACACCGCCCAGAGCCAGAAGAACGGGGCGTCGTGCGTCCCGAGCAGGGCGTCCCGCAGCTTCACGGCGCTGAGCGGGTCGATGTACAGGTCGCTCGTGCGTCGGCCGAAGAACGTCGGGCGGAACTGCGGCCCACGCTCGATGAACTTCTCCTTGGCGAGGAACTCGAGGACGCGCTCGACTGTCCTCCGCAGCTCGTACACGTCGCGATGGAACGCGAAAAACGTCTGCCCGAGGAAGCCGTACAGCTCGTCCTCCGTGCGACAGTGGCCCGTGGCGATCACCGCCAACGTGTGGAACCGCAACGCGGGCTCCGTGCCGAGCTTCGACTCGATTGCCTCTGGCGGTGAGAGGAGATAGTCCTCCATCACGTACTCCACGTCCTCCTCCCGCTTCGCCATCAGGATGGCTTCGCCATAAGGATCGTATCTGGGGCGACCGGCCCTCCCACACATCTGCTGAATTTCCAGGATGGGAATTGGGGAAAACCCAAGATTCACGTCGAACCTGTTCAAGTCGCGGATGATCACGCGGCGGGACGGGAGGTTCAGTCCATAAGCCAAAGTCGGTGTCGCGACGAGTGCCTCGATCTTCCCTTTCTTGAACGCCTCCTCAATCGTTCGGCGCTGCTCATTGAGGAGGCCCGCGTTGTGAAACGCCGTCCCCCCCTCGACGCATTTCGCGAGTCGGTTCGCCATCGACGTCGGCTCCTGCTGGCGGCGGACGAGGTCTTCGGACAGCTTCTTCAGCGCCGCCAATTCCTTCTCCTTCAGCCGTGGCTTCACGCTGGCGGTGAGCGCCTTCGCGAGGGCCTCGCTCGCGCGGCGCGTGTTCACGAAGATGAGCGCCTGGCCGCCCGTGTCGATGATGTCCTCGACGAGGCCCGACAGGTCGTCCTCCGTGGCGGGGATCTGCGTGACGCTCCGGTCCGTCCATGTGACCATGCCGTTGTACATGACGCCCCGCTTCAACGGAACCGGCCGCCAGTCCGACTGCACGTGTTCCGCCTTCAACCACGCCGCCAATTCTGCGGAATTCCGGATTGTGGCGGACAGGGCGATGATCTGGAGCTTCGGGTTCACCTGCCGCATCTTCGCGAGGGTCACCTCGAGGGTGGGCCCGCGGTCCCCGTCGTTGATCAGGTGGATCTCGTCCGCGACGACGACCGTGAGGCGTGTGAGCCAGTCCGCGCGGTGGCGGAGCAAGGAGTCCGCGCGCTCGGATGTCGCGACGAGGACGTCGTACCGGGCGAGGGTCGGGTCCGGAGAGTCGTAGTCGCCGACGGAGAGGCCGACCTTGATCCCGAGCTTCTCGAACGCGCGCAGGTCGTCGTACTTCTCCGCCGCCAACGCGCGGAGCGGGACGATGTACATCGCCTTCCCGCCATTGAGCACGTGCTTCAGGACCGCGAGGTACGCGACGAGGGACTTCCCGCTCGCGGTGGGGATCGCGAGGACGAGCGACTTCCCCTCGAGGGCGATCGGGATCGCGCGCTCCTGCGGCGGGTACAGGCCTTCGATGCCCTGCTCCTTCAGGATCTCGACGATGCGGGGGTCTACCCCGAGGTCCGCGACCTTCATTCTGCCGGCCATTTGGCGGCGCCGCCATAAAGGTTTGGCGGGGAGACGGGAAAGGTGCCTGTCAGTCGGGGACGACAAGAACGCCGGACGCCCGCACTGAGACCCGCGCGCGGGGCAGATCAGCCCAAGTATGTTCATCCTCGGCGTCGATTGAAGAGGACGACCAATCCCGCAACCGCGGCAAAGTCCTCCTCCCCTCACGGCCCTCATGGGTTCGTTTGGGAAAGGGCTTTCGACGCCACACCCGGTTCTGGAGCCCAGTTTCCCACGTAGCATGTATTCCGGGCTGCCGGAGCCCGGGCTTACGCCTCCCCCCGTTCCGCGGCACGACAACAGATGGACGGGCAGGGGTAGGACTTATCTATGTCTGTGCATATACACAGAACGATGGCGTTCAAGACGATTAGCCTCTCCGAGGACGCGTACCGCCTACTCCGAGCGCGAAAACGGCAGGGCGAGAGCTTCACGGAGGTCGTGCGCCGCCTTGCCGGGCCGCCGACGGCGGAGGAATTCGAGGCCCTCCTGGACGTGGAGGAGGCCGAGGAGCTTCAGGCCCTCGCGGAGTCCCTGGATCATCGGGCGGAGCGGGAACTCGTGAAGGCCGCGAGGAGAAAACGGTCATGACGATGCTCGACACTTCCGCGGTGCTGGACCTCCTGGCGGGGGTCCCCGCCGCCGTCGCGGCGTACCGAGACTTGGAACAGCGGAAGGACCGGGTCACGGTGCCCACGGTGGTGCTCTACGAGACGCGGCTCGTGCTCGGGTTGCGTGGCGCCCGACGGAAGCTCGCGAGGGTGGAACGGGTCTTGGCCCGGATGCCACGGGCGCCGCTCGACGATTCCTCGGCCCTGCGTGCGGCGGAAGTCGGCACCCGCCTCACGACCCGAGGCGCCGGCATCGGCCCCATCGACACGCTGATTGCCGGGACCGCGCTCGCCCACAGCGAACCCCTGCTGTGTTCGGACCCCGACTTCGACCGAGTGCCCGGCCTGACCGTCATCCGATATCGGTGAACCTGGCCGTCAGGACCGCGAGGTAGGCGATCAGGATCGCGCGCTCCTCGGCGGGTACAGCTCCTCGACGCTTTGTTCTTTCAAGATCTCGGCATTTCGGGCGCCCACGCCGAGGGCTGCGACCTTCGTTCTCCGGTCCATCGGGCGCCGCGATAACGGTTTGGCGGGGGATGGCGAACGGTCCTACGCGAGCCGCTCGATCCCGCGAACCCGGTCGAAGTCGGCGTCGAAGGAGGCGATTCGCTGGGCTCCGAACTCTTGCATCACGACCAGGGAAACCGCGTCTGCGAACGACAGGGTGCCGTCGTAGTGGAGGTACATCGTGATCGCCGACCCGCATCGTTCCGGGGAAGCGACTTCGATGGAACAGTTGTCCACGATGACGTCGTACGTTTCCTTTCCGGCCTTTCCGCCGAGGAGGGCGCCGACGCCGGTCACGGCCTCCGCAAGGACGAGGTCGGACGTGACGAGGTCTTCCCGCTCGAGGCGGGGCGTGAGCCGTTTCGCGCCACCGTGCCATCGGTCCTCACGGTTCGCCATCGCGATGAAGTAGGAGGAGTCGACGAAGATCACCGCATCCCCCGCTGGACCCGCCTCTTGACCTCCACGGCATCCGCAGGGACGCTTCCGATGCCCGCCAGGTCGCGGAGCCTCTTCCGCTTCCGAAAGCGGACGACCAACCCGTCTCGCTCCTCCGTCCACTCGACGTAGTCCCCGGGCTCCACGTCGAACGCCTCCCGGACGGCGGAAGGGATCACGGTCTGATATCCCTTTGAAATCTTCGTGTTGCTAAGCATTTCCGGTGTCCTCATGAGAAGGAGATGTTTCCAAGGTATATGGCTTTTTCCCCATCGGGGGTGTCGGCCCTCGATGGCCTGCTCCTACAGGACGGCGGCGATACGGG
>JACQPO010000079.1 GCA_016207545.1 Methanobacteriota archaeon
AGGTTGTGGGCCATGACGGGCATCATCGTGGACAGGTCGAGGTGGTTCGCGAGCCCGCTCGCCGTGACCGCGGCGTCGTTTCCGATGACCTGCGCGCACACCTGGATGACGGCTTCGGGGATGACCGGGTTCACCTTGCCCGGCATCATCGACGAGCCGGGCTGCAACTCGGGCAACTTGAGCTCCGCGAGCCCCGTGCGCGGCCCGGATCCCATGAGGCGGACGTCGTCCGCGATTTTGAACAGGCTGATCGCCAGCACACGCAGAGCCCCGCTCGCCTCGACGAGCGCGTCCTGTGCAGCCTGGGCCTCGAACGCGTTCGGGGCGCGGCGCACGGGCAGATGCGTGGCCTCCGCGATGCGTCGGATCGCCTTTTCCGGCATGTCCGGGTGGGCGTTGAGCCCCGTCCCGACGGCGGTGCCGCCGAGCGCGAGCTCGCCGAGGTGGCGGTACGTCGCCCGCACGCGCGCGATGCCGTGCTCGATCTGGCTCGCGTAGCCGGAGAACTCCTGCCCGAGGCGGATTGGCGTAGCGTCCATGAGGTGCGTCCGGCCCGACTTTACGAGCCCGTCCCACGCGCGCGCCTTCCCCACGAGCACCGCGTGGAGCCGATCCAACGCGGGGATCAGCTCGCGCTCCATTGCGAGGAGCGCCGCGATGTGAATCGCGGTCGGAATCACGTCGTTGCTCGACTGTCCCATGTTCACGTGGTCGTTTGGGTGCACGGGCGACTTCGCGCCCACCTTCCCGCCGAGCATCACGTTCGCGAGGCTCGCGATCACCTCGTTCGCGTTCACGTTCGTCGACGTGCCGGATCCGGTCTGGAAGATGTCGAGCGGGAACTGGTCGTCGTGCTTTCCCTCCGCGACCTCTCGGGCCGCGCGGGAAATCGCATCCCCGACCTTCCGGTCGAGCAGGCCCAGCTCCATGTTCGCCTCCGCGCACGCCCACTTCACGAGGCCGAGCGCTTCGAGGAAGACGCGGGGGAATCGGAAGCCGCTGATCGGGAAGTTCTCGACCGCCCGCTGGGTCTGCGCGCCCCACAGCGCGTTCGCAGGCACGCGGACTTCGCCCATCGTGTCCCGCTCCGTCCGGTACTCCGTCATGAGCGAGGGAACGGGGGCGGGGCTTGAAAAAGTGTTGCCTATATTCTACAGGGCGAGGGCCTTCGTAAGCCGCTCCAACCCTGCCCTATCGAAGCCGATCACGACCGTGCGGCCGTCCGTGACGACGGGAACGCCGAGTTGCCCGGAGACCGCCTTCAACTCGTCCACGAGCTTTCGGTTCCGCGACACGTCGATTTCGTTGTACGCGACGCCCTTCGCTTCGAGGAACGCCTTCGCTTCTTTGCACCACGGGCACGTGGGCGTCGTGTACACCTTCACAGGTCCGTCCGCGCGGGCGGGCACGGGCGCGGCGAGCGCATCGTCCCGACTTATACGTTTCCTCGACGTCACCGCATCGCGGCGCGCAGCTCCCGGAGCCGCCGAATCTTCGGGAGCAGTTTGTCGACCTTGCGGCGGTTCTTCTCGACGATTCTCACGTACCGCTCCTTGCGCTCCGGGTCCCGCCGCTTGTCCTCTTCCGCCCGCTTGATTGTGGCGCGGTGGTCCGCCTCGATTGCGACGAGCCGCTTGAGCTTCAGGTCGATCTTCGTGACATCGGTCATGTCGTCCTGTTCGCAGCGATCATCCGAGGCCGGCCCGGCCGTTGGCCCGGACCAGCACGAGGTCGAGCACTCCGTTCCGTAGGGTCCACTGGATTTCCGGACGCACGCGGTACGGCAGCTCGACGACGTGTTCGAGCGGTGCCGGGCCCGTGACGAGGACCCGGAGGAGGCGGCCGGACACCCGCGGACGGACGTCCACGGCCGCGCGGTTTCCGAGGTCGATCGTGACGAACACGTACTTCCCGTCCGCGCTGAGGTCCGGCGCTGGTGGCACGGGCTGCGGCGGGGTGTGCACGACGACCCGACGCGCGGGCGGAGGCGGTTGCTCTTTCGCGCGGGCGCGGCTCAGGAAACCGCGGACGAACGCGGGCCGTTCGGGGGTCGCGCGCCCTTCGAACGCATCCCGGAGCATGCGGTTGATGACCTTCCGCATCTCCTCGAAGTCTTCGTCCCCCATCGACCCCGACCCACCGGCGGCCAGATCCCATGGAAGGGATGGGACGGAAGGCACTTAAGGGCTTCTGCGCGCCGCCTCAGGACGCGGCGTCGGAACCTTTCGTGTCCGCCGATTCCGCCTTCGCGGACGTCGGACTTGCGGACGCGGGCTTCGCGGGCGTGGGCGGGGCCGCCGTGCGCGGGTTCGGAAGCCCGCGCGCGATCTGGGCGAGCCGCTCCTGGAGGAACCCCCAGCGGGGAATCCCCACGTACTCCAGGCGTCCGTCGATGAGGATTGCGGGTCCGAAGTTCAGCCTGTGTTTCGCGAGGAGAGCCTTCGCCACCTCGCCCTCGGCGATTGTGACCGTCAAGTCCGGTCGATGGGCGCGGAGGCGCTCCGCGGTGCGGCGGACTCGTTCCGTTTGATGATCCTGAATCGATGCGACGAACGTGACCTCGGTCATCGCGGCGCCCCGCGGATGCCCGGAACCCCCTTAAACGTTTGGCGGAGGCAACATTCGTGATCGCATCCTCATCGGTTGATCGTCGCGCGAGTTCGGCAGGATTAAGTAGCGAGAACGCGACGCGGGCCCGTGTGGCTTGTCGTCGCCTCGACCGCGGATGAGGCGAGCGTGAACATCCGCGACCGGTTGCTCGACGTGGGCGGATGGACGGAGGCGGGCACGTTCGACGGGAGTCTGGCGTGGCGGCGCGAAGACCGGCTCCTCGTCACGTTGCGCGAGCATCACCTGTTCGTGGACGACGTCGACCGCAAGGTCGAGGCCGCGCTCGGCGTCCGGCCCGACGTGGTCGTGTACGTTTCGAAACATCGCGCGGCGAGTGGGCAGGATGCCCTGACCGTCCACCCGATCGGGAATTGGCACCAAGCGGACTATGGCGGTCGTCCGGGCGAGGTCGTGCCCGCGGCTCCAGGTCCGATGACGGACGCGCTTCGCAGAATCGCGGAAGCCGCGCCTCGTCTTCCGTTCACCACGTCGTTCGAGGCGACCCACCATGGCCCGTACCTGCAGACGCCCACGTTCTACATCGAGGTCGGGAGCGGCGAGAAAGCGTGGAGACACCGAGAGGCCGCCGCGCTCCTCGCGCGCGTCGTGCTCGCCGCATCGGACCCGGGCGATCCCGTCGCGGTCGGCGTTGGCGGCGGTCATTACGTGCCGCGCGTGACGGACGTCGCTCTCGCGCGCCGGGTCTCGTTCGGCCACCTCGTGCCCTCCCATGCGTTGGAGCCGCCAGACTTCGACGCGTTGACGCGCGCGGTCGATCGGACGCCGGGCGCGCGGTTCGTGTACTTCCATCGGAAGGCGCTGTCGAAGCCGCTCCTCCGCGACCTCGAGGCGTTCTTCCGGGACCGCGGGTTGGAGCCGGCGCGGGAGGCGGATTTCGCGCCGCTCCCGGGGAAACCCCAAAGCATTTAACCGAGCCGCGGTCTTTCCGCATACCTCTGGGGGCTTGCCCGATGTTGAACGAGTGTCGCTCGCACGGTTACTTCCGCGGCGAGGACTGCCCGCTCTGCGGCAGCAAGGCAAAATTCCTGCTCAACGACCAGGAGCTCGACATGCTCGGCCGAACGATGGCGGGCGTGCTCCGGCACTTCCCGGAGCGGTACGGGCTCGAGATCGACAAGAACGGATGGGTCGACCTCCGGGACTTCATCACCGCGCTCCAGATCCGCAACCGCCGCCTCCGGTTCCTGAAACCCCACCACGTGATCGGGCTCATCGAGACGGATCCGAAGGGGCGGTACCAGTTCCGCGACGGACGGATCCGCGCGACGTACGGACACACGTTCGACCTGGAGCTCGACCTCCCCACGGAGAACATCCCGGACGTCCTGTTCTACCCGACGACGGAGGAGGAAATGCCGCTCCTCTTTGAGGCGGGGCTGAAGCCGACGGACCGGAAGATGGTCCACCTCAGCAAGACGTTCGAAGCGGCGCTCGAGGCGGGCCGCGTGCGGTCGAAGGACCCCGTGATCCTCGAGATCGACGTCAAGCGGGCGAGGGACGCGGGCGCGGTCATCATGAAGGCGGGCAAGACCGTGTACCTCGTGCGGGAGGTCGCGCCGGGCTCCCTGCGGCGGGCGGAGCGCGTAGAGGAAGAGCTGCCGCCGGGCGACTGATCGTCCGCTGAAAGTAGAACTTCATACGACCCCGCCCGACCCCCCCAATACATTTATAGCCGAATCCCCGATGGACGCACGGGATGGTGACGGCGTGGTTACGGGACTGAACATCATCGGCCAAAACAAGGCGCTCCAGGATCACCAGATCAAGCGACTCGTCGCCTGGATTGTCGATGCCATCATCGTCGTCCTGATTTCGTGGGTGGTGGTGACGGTGCTGTGGTTTTCGTTGGTCGCGATCGCAGGTTTCGGGACCTTCTTCCTCGGCCCCGGAACGCTCGTGATCGGCCTCATCGGCATCCTGTATTGGTCCGTGCTCGAGGGGTTTATGGGCGCCACCGTTGGAAAGCGCATCATGAGCCTCCAGGTCGTGAGCACCTCTGGCCCGATGGACCTCCCGAAGGCGTTCATCCGAAACGCATCGAAGCTCCATTGGGTCCTCACGCTTCTCGACTGGCTCATCGGGCTCGGGACGGAGGGAGACCCCCGCCAGAAGCTGTCGGACCGGTTCGCGCAGACGACGGTCGTGCGGACGGACCAGCAGGCGTACATGGAGGAACAGTTTCGCATGATGGCGACCCCGCCGCCCCACCCGCAGGCCCCGCAGTACGGGCCGGGCTGGCAGCCGGGTCAGCAGCCGCCGCCCGCGACGCCCCCGCCCGGGCAGCCGCAGCCTCCCGCGCAGGGATGGCCGGGCCAGCAGCAGCCGGCCCCGGGTTCCGGGTGGCCGCAGCACCAATGGGATGAGCAAGGGCAGCTCGTCCAGCAGCCACGGTTCTGCAGCTCGTGCGGCGGCCCCCTCGTGCCGCGCGGCGACGGCCGCATCGTGTGCAGCCGATGCGGGACGGTGTACTGAGCCCGCTCACGTGACGACCGCGTCGAGCCGGCCGGACTCGATCCCGTTCCGGATCTCGACCGCGATGCGACGTCCCGTGCTCATCGTGCGCCGCCACAGCGCGTTCCCGTACGGGTGGCCGAGGGACATGTGGACGTTCGTCCCGCCGCCGATGCGGGGCGCGACGTCGTAGATCCAAAAGTTCAGGTCCTTGTCCACGCACGTCTGGAGCGTGAAGGGGCCGATGATCCCCGGCGGGTGGTACTCCCGCGTCGCCCGCACGTACCGCTCCGCCATCTCGAACACTTGGTTCAGGGAGGATTCCCGCAACGTGGCGGTGTTGTGGCCGACGACCGTGTACTCCGGCGTCCGTTCGTGCTCTGGCAGTGCGAGCTGCTGGTCCGCGGGCAGGCGGACGTGGCCGTCGAGCGAGGTCTCGAACCGCCAATCGATGCCGAGCAGCTCGAGCCGCTCCCCCGCCTCCGGGAGCGGGGAGTAGAAGAAGTCGAAGTTGAACACGGGGCCGAGGATGTACCGTTCGATCCTCGCCTGCGCGAGGTCCCTCGCCGAGATCACGTTCGCCTTGAGCAATTTCTCGGACTTCTCCTTGTACTCCTTGTGGCTGGCGGCGGTGAAGAACCCGCGCTCGAGTTTCTTCGTCTTGTGCGGCAACTTCACGATCGCGAGGCCGTCGATGTCCTTCGGGTCTTCGATCTTCTCCGGGAACGGCAGCTTCGCCTTCTCGAGGAGCCAGTAGTACGAGCGCCGCTCCGTCCGCTCCTCTGTGCGCAGGAGCTGGCGGCTTCCGAACAGCGGGACGAGGAAGTCGTGCTCGATCGCGTCCACGCCGCAGTAGCTCGCGAGGGAGCGGTTCGGCACGAAGATCGCGTTCCGTTCGCGGAGCAATCGCAACGTCTTCTCGTACGTCACGTGCGCGAACTTGTCGAGGACGATTGCCTCGTCGACGACCCCTTTGCTCACTTTCCCGTCCTTCGTGCGGGTCGCCTTGAAGTACCGCGCGTACGGGGCCTCGCGGCCTCGCTCGCACACGACGAGGGTGCGGAAGCCTTCCTCGACGGCCCCGTCGCACACGTCGAGCGCGGAGTGGGAGCCGACCGCCGCGATGCGGACGTCGTCGAGATCGTAGTCCTCAAGGACCTCGAGCACCTGCTCCCGGTCGATCACGCGAGGCCTCCCCGTAGCCGGCTCATGCTCGCGACCGTATAAGGCTTTCACGGCCGCAGGAGAAAGATAGCCCCGGGCAGATTCGAACTGCCGCCACGAGGTCTCTCCTCGCGCCGTCCCGACGGCGGATCCAGAGCCTCGGATCCTTGACCGCTAGACCACGGGGCTGCGGAGGGGCCTACTCCCCTCATGCTATAAACGATTTCGGCCGCCAGGGTTAAGCCGCGGGAATCCGATGGTCCTCCGATGGCGGAGGGGGGTCCCGTCTTCGAGGAATTGTTGTTGATGGTTTCGGACCTCCGGGCGTCGAAGGACTTCTACCTGACGAAGCTCGGGTTTCGCGCGGAGTACGAGGGCGACGACTTCGTGATTTTGCGCACGGGCGGCACGAGGATTCTACTCCATGACGCAGGCGGCGAACCGGTTCCGGCGGCAGACCTCGAACTTGAGATTCGAGTCGACGACGTGGATCGCCTGTACGAGGAGCTCGCGAGCCAGGGCGTCGCACTCCGAAAGGCACCTTTCGTCGTGAGCCACGAGGGGGACCCCTGGAGTCCCCGTCGGGAGGCACGACTCCGCGATCCGGATGGGTACGGCATCACGTTGTTCACGCCCGTGAACCAATAAGCCGTCGGGACAAAGACGGCTCGATGGGGAAGCGTTGAAACTACCGCTGGAACCCGGGGCTGCGCGGCCGCTAGACCCAGGTGACTCTGAACGGTTTCCCGGCCAAGGGCGGTCGGATTCGAGCGGAAGGGGCGCACCCCGGGGAACGGAGGTTCGTGCCTATCTGACGCCGGGGTCCGCAAGGTCCAAGGCGGATCGGCCCCGGTCTCCGACTTCGCGAAGCGTAGATGTAGTCGAGGACGCCATGAGGAGGACGGTCATGAAAAGAGCGAGACCCATGGGGGAGACGACCGCGCGCCTCCGGTTCAGAGGATCTCGCCACAGCGAGCCGGTCACCCTCGAACTGCTCGTCGACACGGGTTCGACGTAC
>JACQPO010000083.1 GCA_016207545.1 Methanobacteriota archaeon
ATCCAGGAGCATGCCGCCCTGATGGTCACCCTCGATCGAAACGTCGACCTGGTACGTGTGGCCGTGGAGCTGCCCACACTTCGGATGGCCGGGGAGATGGTGGGCGCAGTCGATGTACTCCGTGATCCCGAGGCGCACGTTCGCCGCGTACGGGTCCGCGCGTTAAATCCTTTCCTACAACGGCGTCACGACGAGGAACCGCAACGGCTCCTTCCCCCGCTGGACGAATCGATGGTCCTCGCCCGCCCCGACCAACACGGCGTCCCCGGGCGCGAGCGAGACCCTGCCCTCGACCGTCTCCATGTATCCGCGGCCGCCCTCGACGACGAGCTGGTGCTCCCAGTCGTGGCGGTGCATCGCGGTCGAGCCGCCCTTGCCGATGATGATCTCGTGCAGGGAACTCGCGAGCGCGCCGTCCTCCCCGCCAATCAGCGTCCGGATCTTCGTGTTCACCGCGCCGATTTCGTTGAACTTCTCGACCCGGACCTTCGACCGCTTCGTCTTGTACATCCCGGCGCCCGCGCGATGGACCCCCCGTTCAAAAGCCTTTGCTCGGGCCCGGGCGGAGGGCGAAGGCTCAAGGCCCCGCAAACTGTTGCGCCGGGAGCCATCTGGGGGACGCAGCATGGGGGGTGATGGGTTACCCGTCGGGGAGGAACAGTCGGCCTTCGTGCTCCAGTTCGTCGACGAGGACTTGGGCAACGCAGCCCATCTCGTCGGCTCGCGCTCTGCGAAAATCGCCGCGATGATCGACCCGTTGCGGGACGTGGACGGGTACGTTGATGCGGCGAAGCGGTTCGGCGTCCAAGTCGCATACGCGCTGGATACCCACCTCCACAACGACTTTGTCTCCGGTTCGCTCGAAATCGCCGCCCGCACGGGCGCAATCGTCGGGGCGAGTACGGAGGCCGAGGCGGAGTTCGAGCATCGGTCCCTCAGGGAAGGGGATCGTCTGCCACTCGGGGATCTCGCGCTCGACGTGATGGCGACGCCGGGACACACGCCCGAGCACATCGCCTTCACGGTGTCCCGTGCGGACGCGGACCGACCGCTCGCGTTGTTCAGCGGCGGTGCGCTGATCGTCGGGGGAGCGGCGCGGACGGACCTGCTGGGCCACGACTTGTCCGTGCCGCTCGCACGGCAGCTGTACCACACGATCCACGCGAAACTGCTCGCGTTGCCCGACGATGTCGCCGTGTACCCGACGCACGGCGCGGGCTCGTTCTGCGCGGCGCCGACGGTGTCCGACCGCACGACGACGATCGGGCGCGAGCGGGCGACGAATCCGCTCGCCCGCGCGGAGAGCGAGGACGAGTTCGTTGAGAGCGCGCTCAAGGGGTTGCCGTCATATCCCGTGTACTTCGCCAAACTGCGGCCGATCAATCGACGGGGTCCCGGGGTCCTCGGGCGTCTCCCGGAGTTGCCGCCGCTTTCCGCGACGAAGGTGCGCGCATGGGTCGACGGCGGCGGCGCCGTGCTCGATGTGCGCCCCGTGCTCGAGTTCCACCGAGGCCATATTCCCGGCGCGTACGGCATCGCGATCGACGCGCCGCTCGTCGTGTGGGGCGGATGGCTCATCCCGTTCGGCGCGCCCCTCGTCCTCGTGACCCGCGGCGTCGAAGACCGCCAGGAAGCGGTCCGGCAACTCCTCCTGATCGGATACGACGACCTGCGTGGATACCTCGAGGGCGGCATGGAGGCGTGGCGGGCCGCGGGCTATCCGCTGGAAGGGGTGCGGAAGATCGCGCCGTCCGCGCTGCGGGAACAGCTCGCGACGGGGAAGGCACCCGTCGTGTTGGACGTCCGGCAGGAGGACGAGTGGCGGGACGGCCACATCCCGGGAGCGGTCCACCTCGAAAACGGTCGTCTGCCCTGGGACGACTTGCCCCTTCCCCACGACCAGCCGATCGTGGTCCACTGCTACACGCGCAACCGCTCGACCGCGGGCATCTCCATCCTCGCGCGACGCGGGTATCGGAACCTCTTCCTGCTCGACGGCGGGTTCGCGGCGTGGGAGAAGTCGGGTTTCGAGATTGAACGGGAAGCGGGCCCCGCGTGACCGCGCCCGTCGTGCTCGGCCTCCGAGCGAATTGGCGGCAGTTCTCGCTCCTCGTCGTCCTCAACACGTTCGTCGGCGCGATGGTCGGGCTCGAGCGCACGGTGCTGCCCCTCCTCGCGGAGCAGGAGTTCGGGCTCACGTCGAAGGCCGCCGTGCTCTCCTTCCTTATCGGCTTCGGGGTCGCGAAGGCGTTCGCGAACCTCGCCGCCGGCGGCCTGTCCGACCGCATCGGCCGCAAACGGATCCTGATCGCGGGCTGGCTCGTCGGCGTCCCGGTCCCGTTCCTGATTATCTACGCGCCAACGTGGGACTGGGTGCTCTTCGCAAACGTGCTCCTCGGCGTGAACCAGGGGCTGTGTTGGTCCATGACCGTGGTGATGAAGATCGACCTCGTCGGAGCCGAGCGGCGCGGCCTCGCCCTCGGCCTCAACGAGTTCGCGGGCTACTTCGGCGTCTCCCTGTCCGCCCTCGCGACGGGTTACGTCGCGGCCGCGTACGCGCTCCGCCCGCAGCCGTTCCTCCCAGGGGTCGCGCTCGTCTTCCTCGGCCTCCTCCTGTCCGTCGTGCTCGTGCGGGAGACGACGCCGTACGCGCGGCGGGAAGCCGAGATCGCGACGCCCGCGAGAGACGGGGCGTCCGCCCGCCTCTCGCTCCGAGAGGTCGTGCGCGTCACCACGTGGCGGGACCGGGCCCTGTTCTCCGCGAGCCAGGCGGGGATGGTCAACAACCTGAACGACGGGGTTGTCTGGGGCCTCCTCCCCGTCTTCCTCCTCTCCGCGGGGCTTCCCGTGGAACAGGTCGGGATCGTCGCCGCCACGTACCCGGGCGTGTGGGGCATCGCCCAGCTCGGGACGGGCGCGCTCAGCGACCGATGGGGTCGCAAGTGGTTGATCGTGGGCGGCATGTGGGTGCAAGCCGCAGGAATCAGCCTCTTCGTGCTCGGCGGCGACTTCACGGCGTGGCTCGCGGGCAGCGTGTTGTTGGGCGTGGGCACGGCCCTCGTGTACCCTACGCTGTTGGCGGCGATCTCCGACGTGGCCCATCCGGACTGGCGGGCCTCCGCGGTCGGCGTCTACCGCCTGTGGCGGGACCTCGGCTATGCGATTGCGGCGGTCTTCGCGGGCCTCCTCGCCGACGTTTATGGCGTCCCGTTTGCGATTGGAGCCGTCGCGGCACTCACGTTCCTGTCCGGTGCGATTGCCGCCGGCGTGATGTACGAGACGCTCCCCGCGCGGCGGGTCACCCGCTAGGCCGGGACGTCCGTTCCTGGAGGAGCGCTTTCACTCGGTCGACGTGGCTCGTGGGCTTGATTTCGGATCGGTACGCGTCCGCAATGCGACCCTCGGGGTCGAGGAGGTACGTGACGCGCTTCGCGACGCCGAGCGGGCCGAGGGCCTCGCAGGCGCGCGTGATTCGCTTCTCCGGATCCGCGATGAGCGGGAACCTGATCCCGTGGTGCTCCGCGAACTGGCGGTGCGACCGTTGGTCTTGCACGGAGACGCCGACGACCTCCGCCCCGAGCGCGCGCAGGGCCTCGAGATCGTCGCGGAACGCGCACGCCTCCGCCGTGCAGCCGACCGTCTCGTCTTTCGGATAGAAGTACAGGACGACCCAGCGGCCGCGGAGATCCGAGAGGCGGAACGGGTTGCCGTGTTGGTCCACGCCTTCAAAGTCCGGCGCCGTCACACCGACGTCGAGCATGGCGTCTACACCTTTCATTACGACACGAACTCGATGATCGCCATCCCCACGGACCCGAACGCCTGTTCGTACGCGACGAGCCGGGGTGCGAAGGTCTGCCCGAGAGCGCCGAGCATGATGAACAGGGGCCCGAGGTCCCCCTCCGGGGCGACCTCCATCCACTTGTCCCGGTCGAAGTGCACGAGCGCGTCGTACTTCCGCGCGAGGATGAGGTCGATGATTTCCCGTTCGATCTGCTCTCCTTCCGGCCACGGTGTGCCCCCGGAGAAATCGAGCCGATCAAGTCGGTGAGCGATGGAGCCCGTGCTCACGAACGCGACCCGTTTCCCCGACTTCGCGACGGCCGCCCGGATCGCTTCGCCCCATGCAAGGTGGTCCTCTGCCGGGAGGGCGGTGATGGACATCGGCACGACGGGGATATTCGCGCTGGGTGCGACGTGGAGCAACGTGGCCCACGCGCCGTGGTCGAGGCCCCAGTCCGTCGTGGTCTCGACGTCGATCCCGCGGCGTCGGCCCTCCTGCACAATGAGGCGCGCGAGCACCGAATCGCCGGGCGCCTCGTACTGGACCTCGTACAGCTGGCGGGGGAATCCGTAGAAGTCGTGGAGGCACGGGGGCCGTTCCCCTTCGTGGACGCGGAAGCCCTCGAGGGAGAACCAGTGCGGGGAGGCGACGAGGATCGCATCGGGCCGTACGCGGTCCGGGACGTCGAGCGCGCGAAGGTGGCGGGCCGTCTCTTCGCCCGCGCCGCCGAACAACCCCGGGTCGATGAGGTTCGGCGCGTTCGGGGCGTACAGCCCGTACGCGATGCCGTTCGCGGTCTCGGGAATGTCGCTCATGTCCGCTACGATTCGTACGTCACCGGATCGGGGACGCCGAGATTCCTGAATGCGGCCTTCCGCTCGACGCACGACGGGCAGCGACCGCAGTGCTTCGCCCCGTCGAAGTAGCACGACCAGGTGACCTCAAACGGCACACCGAGCTCGAGGCCCATCTCGACGACCTCCTCCTTCGGTTTTCCCGCCAACGGCAACTTGATCGACACGCGCTCACGGCCGTACGACCACAGGCCGAGCCGGTACAGGGAGTTCACGTGCGTGAAGAAATCCGGGCTCGAGTCCGGGAACGTGTCCGGGTCGATCCCGTTGTGGCCGCCGACGATGAGCGGCGCCCCGAGCGTCTCCGCGTAGTAGCCTGCGACCGCGTAGAAGATCAGGTTCCGCGCGGGGATGTACGCGTCTGGGGCGCCTTCGAGGAGCGGGTTCGAGAGCCCCTCCTTGCGTAGGTCGCTCACGTCCTTCAGGAACGGCAGCGGCACCTGCACGAGCTTCCCGATGCCCGCGGCGTTCAGCAGGTCTCGGACCGCGCGGACCTCCGCGGTGGGTCGCAGGTGGTAGTCTACCGTGAGCGGGAGGAGGTCCCACCCCTGGCGGCGGGCCCACCACGAGCAGACCGCGCTGTCGATCCCGCCGCTGAGGAGGAGGAGCGCCTTCATCCGGTCCCCCCGAGCCCCCTTCCGGGGATGCGGCGCCTCATGCCTCGACGCCACCGAAAGGGTCCTTGATAACCCTTTGGTCGATTCGTTACGGCTCCGCGGGATCCGTCTCCCGGAACGGCCGCTCCGCCTCCAGCGGGAGGGGCGCCGTGCCGTAGATCGACGTGAGGCGGTTCCGGTACTTCACGAGCTTCCCGTGCACGGCCAAGTCGTACTGCTCTATGACTTGGCGGGTGAGGGGTCCGACGTCCCCGTCCCCAATCTGGCGGCCGTCGACCTCGCCGACCGCGACAATCCCCGCGCCCGTCCCGCACAGGAAGATCTCGTCCGCGTGGTACAGCTCGGACCGCGCGATGCGACGCTCCTCCACGGACAGGCCGAGGTCCTTCGCGAGATCCATCACATTGCCTCGCGTGATCCCTTCGAGGATGTCCTCGGAGACGGACGGCGTGTACAGCTTCTTTCGGCGCACGAGGAAGATGTTCTCCACGGAGCCCTCGCTCACGGTGCCCTCCTTCGTGAGCAGGATCGCTTCGTCATAGCCTGCGCGCGCGGCCTCGAGGGACGCGAGGAGGGAGTTCACGTAGCAGCCGCTGATCTTCGCCGCGGGCGGGAGCATGTTGTTCGAGAGCCGCGTCCACGAGGACACCATGCACGAGACGACCTTCTTCCCGAGGTACGAGCCGAGCGGGACGGTCAACAAGACCCATCGCGTCCGCTGCGTCTGCGGACGGACCCGGATTGTGCCCTCACCGAGGAACACGAGCGGGCGGATGTACGTGTCCTCGCGGAACCCATTCGCCCGCAGGAGCTTCACGGTCGCGTCCCACAACTGGTCCTTCGTCGGCCCCTCGCGGAATTCCAGGACGCCCATGTTCCGCACGAGTCGCTCCAGGTGGGCGTCGAGTTCCCACACGTGGAGCTCCGCCTCCTCCGGCGCATAGTACGCGCGGACGCCCTCGAACACCCCCGTGCCATAATGGAGCGCGTGCGTGGAGGCGTGGACCGTGGCCTTCTCCCAGCGGACAATTTCCCCATCGAGAACAGCGTACCGCGGCGAGGTCATGTAATCGATTCAAGGGAACGAGGTCGGACATATATGAGAGTTCCTCCACAAATGTTAGACGAATGAACAGTCTAATGAGAAATACACGAACGATCGTTCACACAGGCGCGGGAAACGTGGACGAGCTTTCGCGCCGGCTCTTGGAGCCGCCTACCGACCTTTGAACGCGGGCTTCCGTTTCTCGAGGAACGCGCGGACGCCCTCCTCCTTGTCCTCCGTGGAGAATGCGATGGAGAACAGCGACTGCTCGTACCGCAGGCCTTGATCCAACGGGAGGTTCGTGGACGCTTTGACCGCCGCCTTCGCGAGCCGCACGGCGACCGGCGACTTCTCCGCAATCTTGTTCGCGAGCTCCAACGTCTTCGCCTCAAGTGCCTCGTGGGGAACGACTTCGTCGACGAGGCCGATTTCCTTGGCGGTGCGGGCGTCGATCCGGTCGCCTGTGAGGATGAGCTGCAACGCCTTCCCCAGGCCGACGAGCCGCGGCAACCGCTGGCTCCCGCCGCCACCGGGGATGATGCCGATGTTGATTTCCGGCTGCCCGAGCTGAGCACGGTCGCTCGCAATCCGGATGTCGCACGCCATCGCGAGCTCGCAGCCGCCGCCGAGGCAGTACCCGTTGATCATCGCAAGGATAGGCTTCGGGAATCGTTCGACGACGTTGTAAAGGGACGTGTGTCCGTACGCCTGCCACTGGTCCACGGGCGTCTTCCCCGCGAATTCTGCGATGTCCGCACCCGCCACGAACGCCTTGTCCCCGACGCCCGTGATTATGGCCACGCGGACGTCTCCATCGCTTTCGAGGTCTCCGAGCGCGTGCGTGATTTCCTCCTTGACCTTCGCGTTCATCGCGTTGAGCTTGTCGGGCCGGTTGATCCGGATGATCGCGACGGCTCCCGTCCGCTTGAGGATGATTGTCTCGTACGCCATGGCGTCCCCTGGCGGGGAATTGGGGGCGGGTATAAGGGGCTTTGGCGGGGAAACTACATGTAGTCCCGAAGGCGATGGGCAATCAGTCATAGACCGAGGGGCATGAGTTTCGTGTATCTACGCGTCGCCATCTCCCGATCCCGCGCCGGGACCCGAAGGACGCTCCGGCTCCTCGTGGACACGGGCGCATGGTACTCCATGGTGCCCCGGCATGTCCTCGAGGAGCTTGGCGTGAAGCCTCAGTGGCGGGAGACCCTCGTCGTGGCGGACGGCCGACGGATGGAGCGGGACTTGGCCGAGGTTGTCATCCACTATCGGGGCAAGAGCAGGACCACGCCTGTCGTTTTCGCGGAAGGTGGGGACGCCGCGGTGATGGGTGCGTATACGCTCGAGGGACTGACACTCAAGTACGATCCTCGGACGGGTCGCCTGAAGGAAATGAAGGTCATCCCGATGTACGCCGCGCCCCTCGCCGCATATGCCTTCTCGGGGGCGCGGGCGACGGCGAGCGCGCGTAGGACCGACCGCCGGACCGACGGGCGATACGACCGGACAACTTCGCCCCTAATGGCCCTTGAACACCGCCTTCCGCTTCTCGATGAACGCGGTGAACCCTTCCTTCGCGTCGTCCATTGCGAACAGTCGGTTCTGCAACTCTCGCTCGAGGGAGAGGCCTTCCTTGATCGACATCTCCGTGCCTTCGTGCACGGAGCGCTTGATGAAGCCGACCGCGCGGGCGGCGTGGTTCGGGGAGCATAGCGAGGAGGCGTAATTCAACGTCTCCCGCCAAAAGTCCGCCTGCGGCCACACGCGGTCCACGAGCCCGATCTGCAACGCCTCCCGGGGCGTCAGCAACCGGCCGGTGACCATGAGGTCGATCGCCTTCGACTTCCCGATGAGCCGCGGCAGCCTCTGGGTGCCGCCCGTGCCCGGCAGGACGCCGAGGGTGACCTCGGGCAGGCCGATCTTGTACGTGCCGTCCGTCATGAACCGAAGGTCGCACGCGAGCGCGATTTCCAGACCGCCGCCGACCGTGTGGCCGTTCAGCGCGGCGATGAACAGCTTCGGCGTCGATTCCATCTTGTTGAGCGTCTCCTGACACCCGAGGCAGAACGTCGCCTTGTGGTCCGGCGTGCTCGCGCGGAGGAAGTTGATGTCGGCGCCCGCGGAGAACATCCCCTCGGACTTCGACGTGAGGACCGCGACGTCGACCTCGTCGTCGTACCGCACATCGTCGATCCAGTCGTTCAGGTCCCGCATCAGCTCCGGGTCGTAGGTGTTCGCCTTTGGCTTGTTCAGGTACCCGACGGCGACGCGACCCTCCCGCTTCGACTCGATGTACCGCAGCTCCATGGCCGCTCCCGGGCGTCGCAACGCGGGTGGTCGTAATAAGGCTATGGCCGCATGGTCGGGCGACAGTTACATATCGGCTCCACGCGCTTCGCACATGCGTGGCGGAAATCGCGGCCTGCTCCCGCTGCGGCAGCACGCGCATCTATCCGAAGATCTGGTTCCAGGGCTTCCTCCCGACGGTCAACGACGAGCGGCAGACGTACGTGTGTCGGGACTGCGGCGCGGAGGGCATGCTCCTCCTCTTTTCGACCGAGGAAGAGCGTGTCGCTTGGGTGAAAGAAGCTCGCGCCGGAGACGGGCGTGCGGCACAGTCGAAGCCCGTGGCGGAGGCGATCCCGATTGTGCCACTTGACGCCGTCCCCCTCCTGGAGGTGCGCGGGGTCGACGCGATCCCGATCTACCGGGCGAAGGTCGTCGACGTGCGGTGGACGGACCGTCGGCTGCGCCGCGGCGGCTATCGCATCGACGTGGATGCGTATTGGGCTGCGATCGGGGGGCCGCGGTACAACGCGGGCCGCGTGTTCATCCTCGACCTCGCGGGGGTGAACAACGGGAATCCGAACTTTGACGCGGTGCGGACGATTGCGAAGCGCGCATCGGTGTTGCTCGACCTCGGCGTGCGGGATTCCGACGACGTGATGGACGGGTTCATGGTCGATGCGGAATCCGTCGTCGTGGGGACGAAGACGCTCGAGTCCCTCGGACGATTGCGGGAAATCCGGGAACTGAGCGAGGGCGTGATCCCGTGTCTCGACTTCTCGAACGGGGTCGTGTGGTCCGAACTATCGCGAGAGGACCGAGATGTCCGTGTGGTCGCGGCCGCGCTCCACCGGATGGGCTTCACGAGTTTGGCGGTGATGGACCTCGCCCGGCTCGGCACGTCCTCCGGGCCCGACCCGCGCCTCGTGGCGCAGCTCGAGGGGCTGGACTTCGACCTCTTGCTCGGCGGCGGCATCCGTGAAGAGGACGCGCCGGGCCTCCGGGAGAAGGGGATCGATCGCGCCCTCGTGGACCCGTTCACGCCCGTCATCCGTGCGTTGCTGCCGACGAAAGAGGAGTCCGTTCCCACGGACGCCCTGTCGACCCCGAGGCCGAAACGCGACGTGCGGGGCGCGCCCGCGCCGGGCTAGAACCGCCAGCGCAACCAGAGGTCTTCCTTCTCCCCGCCCGTGAACCCGAGTTCGTGCAGGACTTTGGCGGCGGACGGCGGCGCGTAGGCGGTGATGCGCTTCGTCCGGAGGCGGCGTGCGACTTCGGCGGCGATGCCGAACGCGGCCCGAACGGTCTTCGCTTTCTCGAAATCGGACGGCTTCATCCAGACGTCGATCTCCGAGACGGCCGGATCCAGCCAGTCGCGTCGCCCCGCCAACACGGAGAACCCAAGGTCTCCGGTTTCCACGGCCAATTCCACGACTTCTTGTCCGTCCCGAAGCGCCGCCAACTCCGCCGCCGGCCATCGGGCCGTGAGCGTCTCGTACCGCCAACCCGCGGGTTCGTGATGGTTCAGCAAGAGGAGGCCTCGCAGGTCCCCGTAGCCGCCCGTCAGGTAGCGCGTCTCGAATTCCTCCTCCGGTTTCGTCACGGCCTTCGCGTCCGCTTCGAACGTGCGCGTGTCCCACAGCCGCTCGAATCCCATCGTCGCGAGGACGGATTCCCGGCCGGAGTGATAGGAGATGTCGACGGCCGCATACCCCATCTTCCGGACTCGCTCCGCGACCCTCGCGAGGAGTTCCCGTTCCACCTCGGGATTTGGTGGCCTTCCCGAGATGATCATCTCGACCTCTGCGTAGCGACCGAACGGCTCCGGTTCCTCGTCGAGCCACACCTCGCACTCGCCGACGATTCGACCTTTGTCCTCCGCGACGAGGACGGGGAAGCCGCGGCGCTGGTACTCGTGGAGATGGCGGCGGCACAGGGAGAGGTCCATCCAGAAGCCGCCGTGCAGAAACCGCTCAAGGGGCGTAAGGTCCTCGTACCGCGTCTTGCCGAGCTTTTCAAACGGGTTCCTGTACCAGTCCCCGTAAGGGTTCGCGGCCTTGTTTAGGGCCACGATCCCCGTGGCATCCTGCGCGGTTGCGCTGCGCACGAGCATCGCGGCGCCCGAACCCTATCGACCTTCCGCCGGAAGAATGCATCGATGGCGGCTGCGTCCTCTGCCCACACTTGTTGCAGAACTCCGCGTCTTCGTCTTGGAGAATACCGCAACTGCGGCATTTCACCTTCACGACCGGCGTCGGTGGCTTGGCTGGCGACATGGGCGCGAACCGGCCCAGCACCTGTTCAATCGTCAAGTCCGGCGGCGCGGGGCCCCTCGCGGGCGGAGCCTTGGCGGCCGAGAGATAACTGCGGACGGATTGATGGTACACCGTACACAAGGTGTTGCCCCCAAGGCCGACGAGTGCAAGGCCGAGCCCCATCACCGCGGTCTGGATGTAGAATTCGTTCGGGTCCGCGAGGAAGAAGCCCGCCGTCTCGTTGCCGAATCCCCCTGAGCTGGTCGAGGGGCCGAACTGCTGCACGATCTGGGAGGAGAACAGGACCACCGCCAAGCGGGCGACGACGAGGAGCAGGCCGACCCCAAAGACCACGAGACGACGCCGAACGGGTGGGGGCGCGAGGCGGGGCTGAGCGCCTCCATTACTTCGTCGAAATCGCCCCCCATGCCTCCGAGCATCGCCCACCTACGGTGGTCCCGCTCCGACGCGGCACTCATGCACTGGTGGTTCGACAAACTTTTGGCATGCCGAAGGCGGCCAACCTTATTACGGCGCAGCGCGGTCCCACGTGCCGATGCGCAGGGTTGCCATCGTCGGCACGGGCCTCACGAAGTGGGGCGTCCGCAACGCGACGTACAAGGAACTCGTGCAGGAGGCAGGTAAGGACCTCTTCGACGACGTTCCTAATCTGGACAAGAAGCACGTCGACTCACTGTTCGTCGGCTCCGCTCTCGTCGACCGACTGGCGTTCCAGGCGTATCCCGCGCCGCTCGTCGCCGAGCAACTCGGCCTCACGCCCTCCCGGATGGTCATGCGGACGGAGATGGCGTGCGTCTCCGGCCAAAGTGCGATCCGCGTCGCGTGGGCGAGCATCGTCGCCGGGCTGAGCGACGTGGCGGTCGTCGTCGGCGCGGAGAAGATGAATACGCCGAACATGGCGGAGACGCAAGCGAGTATGGCCTGCGTGCTCGACCGGGAATGGGACGGCGTGAACGGGCTCAACGCGCCGCCCTACTTTGCGCTCATCGCGCAACGACACATGCACGAGTACGGGACGACGGAGGAGCAGCTCGCGGAGGTGAGCGTGAAGAACCACGACTACGCCGCCACGAACCCGTACGCGCACTATCCGAAGCGCGTGAGCCGCGAGAAGGTCTTGTCGAGCGCGAAGATCGCGCCGCCGCTAAAGCTGCTCGACTGCAGCGGGATCACGGATGGCGCCGCGGCCGTGCTCATGACGCACGAAGGGCTCGCGAAGAAGTACACGGACACGCCCGTGTTCGTCGAGGGCCTCGGGCAAGCCCAGTCCGGCTCCCTCGTCGTGAACCTCGAGAGCCTCACGACGTGGCACCCGCTCCGCCGCGCCGCGCAGGAGGCGTTCAAGATGGCGGGGGTCACGATCCGCGACATGGACCTCGCGGAGACCCACGACTGCTTCACGATCAGCGAGATCATGGAGTACGAGGACCTCGGCCTCTGCGAGAAGGGCCAAGGAGGCCAGTTCGTGATGGACGGCCAGTCGCGGATTGGCGGTACGCTCCCGACGAACCTCCGCGGCGGCCTTCTCGGATGCGGCCATCCGCTTGGGGCGACGGGCGTCGCGCAGGCGATCGAGATTGTGCGTCAGTTCAAAGCGCAAGTGCCCGAGGACCGCTACGTGGGCGGGGAGTGGGGCCTCTGCCACAACCTGAGCGGGAACGCGAACAACCACGCGCTTATGGTCCTCCGGAGGGGCGGCTGATGGGCGAACCGCAGGAGTGGCACTTCGCGTTCGACTTCTATCCCCTCCAATCCCCGGAGCACACGCGGATTTGGCCGTTCTTTCAGCACCTCAAGGAGGGGCGGCTGACGACGACGAGGTGCGCGAAGTGCAGCTCCCTCCTCTGGCAGCCCCGCGTCGTGTGTCCGCACTGCAACGCGGACGCGATGGAGTGGGTCGACCTCCCGCGGCACGGCCGCATCTATGCGTTCACCGCCGTGTACGCGGGCGCGCCCCTAGGTTTGGAGAAGGATGTCCCGTTCGTCGTCGCGATCGTGGAACTCGACGGGGTCCCCGTGAAGGTCGTCGCCCGCATCGACGAGGCGCGGTACGAGGACCTGAAGATCGGGGACCCCGTGACCCTGAAGATCGTCGAGCTCGCGGACGGCAGGGTCTGGTTCCGCTTCGTGCCGACGGGGAAACCTTCATCCCCTGCCTAGTCCATAATTTGGTCTCATGCAGGCCCCGCCCGCCCCACAGGAGAAGGCACCGCATCACACGTGCGACATCTGCGGAGCCCCGGCCTTCGAACTGCACTGCAAGATCATCTGCACACGGTGCGCCTACACCCGGGACTGTGGGGACCCCTAGACCCGCGGGATTCGGCGGGCTACTCCTCTTTCGGGAGCTTCGGGAGGTGGAGGGTCGACCAGCTCTGCAGGTACTTCGAATCGTACCGCGGGAGGCCCGTCCACTTGCACTCCCGGCACTGCGGCGCGCCGTCCACGCGGAGATACACCTCCGCGCTCCCGCACTGCGGGCACGGGTCCGCGCGGATCCCGACGAGGGGCGACGCCATCGGCTCCCGCAATCGACCCTCCCTTAAGGCCTTTCCCCCGTCACGCCAGCCGCACGAGGTCGCCCCGATGGACCGATCCCCCGCGGACCACGGACCCGTACACGCCGACGTTCGCCTTGTTGTGTTTCGCGGCGGCTTTCAAGATGCCCGGATCCCGGGGAAGGTCGCCCTGGGGCAGGGTCGTCATCACGCACCGGCCGCAGTTCGTCGCGACCTCCACCCGGACCGTATCCCCGATGGCCACCGTGTGGCCGACCCACTCGTTCTCGACGAAATCCATCTGGGGCACCTCGACGACGATGTTCGGCCGGAACCGCCGAACTTCGAAACGTCCTTCGGGGTAGAGTTGGCGGAGCCGATTCACCGTCCCGGTCGTGAGGATGTGAATCGTGGCCGCGTCGAAAAAGGTGTTCGGCGGCATGGGCTCGTCGGTCACGGTTTCTCGATGCGCGAGCCCTTCGATGTCCGGCCAGTATTCCTCGAGGCTGACCTGGTCCGGCGCCGACGCCATCAGCTTTACGGGCGCGCCCAGCACCTGGGCGATTGCCGACTCCGCGCGCGAATCATCCGTGCGGACGTGGCTTCCATCGGGGAACGTGATTCGCACGGAGGGCAAGGAGCGGCCACCCTGCGGGGGCTCCGTATAGGCCGCGCGGAAGTCGAAAAGGCGCGGCCACTTCCTCGGGTTCTTCGCGCTGGCGACCTTGCCGGTCGAGGGGTCGACGAGCGCGTAGGCTCGATCCCCAAGCAGGCCGCGGTCCGTGACCTCGCTCGCATTCAGCTCCTCCCCCATCATCGATTTTACTGGGTACCGCCACAACGACACGACGGTTCCGAGCGCGTCCCGCGCTTCGGTTGCCATAACTCCCCACCCGACGCCGACTAGGCCGTGCGGCCCTCAAATACGTGTCGCACGCCCTGAAGGGTTCAAACCCTCGGACAGGTTCCCTGCCGTATGGCCCGCACATTGCCGCGAAGGTTCGAGTTCCACTGGGGGAAGGGATGGGTGACGGAGGAGGCATCCGTCCGGACGCCGCACCACGAACCAACGATCCAGCTACTGGAATACGAGGGTGGAGAAAAGGCGATTCGTTTCTGTGGATACGACCTCGGCGGCCGCATGGGCCGGTACCCCCTCATCGTCGGTGGGGAACACCTCGAAGCCCTTGGGAGGGAAGTGCGGAGGAACCCGAAGCTCTATCGGCTCCTGAAGAGGCTTGTCGGCTAGCGCGGAACTCCCATCGCTATAGTAATTGTTGTAAGTCCTCAACGTTCATAGGGTCCTACCATCTCGATGGTAGTTCGCCGAGCGCGGCAGGGCGGCCCGCCCCCGTGGGCAGGAGGTGAACCATGGACAAGAACAAGGGCACGCTGGTGGCCTTCGGCGCGGTGGCGGTGGTCGCGCTCCTCGTGGGCGCGTTCGCCTTCACGACGGCCCTCGGCCGGACTCCCGCGGCGGCGCCAACGGATCGGACGATCGTCATGACGGCGGTCGAGTACAAGGGCACGTTCGGGGAGGGCGAGTCCCAACCCGCAGGCACCGTGGTCAAGGCGTACCGATGGGATCCGAGCTACATCGTCGTGAACAAGGGAGACCGGGTCACCCTGAAGGTTTTCGGGGTCAACGGGGACCAACACCCCTCCACGATTGACGGGTACGACATCACCTTCACGGTGAAGCGCGGGGAGTGGACGACCGTGACGTTCACGGCGTCGAAGGCGGGCACCTTCGAGATTGTGTGCCACGTTCCCGAGCACACGGAGACGATGCACGCATACCTGTACGTCGTCGGTTAGGCGAGGAGGCGTGCGACGCGGTCCTCGAGGAGGGGATGGCGGCGCGACCGTGCCCGCATCCCTGCGTCCGCAAGCTTGACTAGGGCGGAGGCCAGCGCGGCCCCGCCCCCCATCCTTTTCGCCGCCAGTTCGTCCGCGCGGAACTCCCGTTCGCGGTGAGAGGCCCGGTCGAGGAGGTGCACGAACGGGTCGAACGGCAAGACACGCAGGATGGCCGCGGTGAACGCTTTCTCCGGCCCGTCGGACTCAGTCAGATGGCACAACTCGTGAAGCAAGACGGCCTCGAGTTCCTCGTCCGTGAGCACGGCTAGGAGGCCGCGCGAGACCACGAGAGTGTCGGGAGGCTCCGCAACGGCCGCGGGAGGCCCGTCCACGACGCGAACGCGGACTCCGGGCAGACCGACGTCCGTCCCCAAGCGGGACGCGAGCGCACCGAGCGGATGGCCGTCCGCGACCCAGCCGCCTGCCGGCAAGTCCCTCGCCCTCGCGGGCACGCCGCGGGCGATTGCCCACGAGACGACGCTCGCCGTCCCAAGGGCCAGCGCGATGGACAGGATGGCCACGGCCTTCGCGGTCGCGGGCCCGTACTCCACGGGGTCCGCGAGGAAGAAGCACAGGACGAGGCTCGCCGCGACGAAGATCCAAAAGCCGACACTCAACAACACGGCCGCGCGCAGGAGACGTAGGCGGCGCGACGTCTGGCGGGTTCGCCGGAACGCCACGACAATCGAGAGGCCCACGAGGGAGAACGCGCTCAGGACTGCGAGGGTGGCGGCAGAGGTCCAGTACATCTGGAGGGCTTCGAGGCTGCCCAACTACGACTTCCTCCGCGTTCGTCGCCGGGGCTCGCGGCGTTCCTCCGCGATCAGGCGGGAGACCGCGTCGGCCCCAAAGGCCCGCACGAGGCGC